>NZ_JAKJSW010000046.1:0-26193 GCF_050337375.1 Vibrio makurazakiensis
ATCCATATTGGTGTTGTAGCCATGTACCCCGAATAGTTCGGCAGCGGCTTCTAAAATTCGGCGTCTTTTTAATTCACTCGACGTACTCATGGCTCACTCTGATGCTTTGTTATTTGTGGCAACGATATCAATATCAAACTGGACAGTCTAGTTTTTCTAGTGTCTAATAATTCAGAACTGGACTGTCTAGTTTGATTGTTAATTATAAGTTGCAAGGATAGGTTTGATTATGGCGATTCCCAAAGTTTTAGTAAGAAGTGTAGCTGCCTCCGCTGCGGTGTTTCTCGCAGCTTGTTCTGAATCGGTCGCGGTGATCAAGCAGCCCACCACATTACTTAGTGTAGAGGCGCAAGCCATAGAGCAAAGTCAGGCTTATACAGTAGAACGAGAATATGTTGGAGTTGTTAACTCTGGGCAGCGAGCAAATTTGGGATTTGAGCTGTCGGGAAAAGTTTCTAGATTGTGGGTCGATGCTGGTGACACAGTAGCCAAAGGGCAGTCTTTGGTTAGCCTAGACACGCAATTGCTTGATGCGGAACTCAAAGAGCTGAAAGCTCAACTGGATGAAGTGAAGTCACAACAGAAATTGACCAAAGCTAATCTAAATAGACAGTACGCTTTGAAGAAAAAGGGGTTCAGTTCTGAGTCCGAAATTGATGCGCTGATTAGTCAAAAAGAAGCCCTTGCCGCGAATTCCTTGAGGATTAATTCGGCCATCGGAGCCAATAGACTTAAAATTCAGAAATCGACAATCAAAGCACCCTATTCTGGCGTAGTCAGCAAACGATTTGTTTCGATAGGCGATGTCGTGGGTGTCGGCACATCAACCCTCTCATTACTGTCTGCTGAAAGCAAAGAAGCAGTCATTGGTGTGAATAGCACAGACTTACAAGGTATTGCTCAATTAGATAACTATCTAGTTCGAGTCGGTAATCATGAGTATTCGGCGAAGCTGATCTCTAATGCATCGAATGTTGATACCTTATCTCGCAGTGTAAGCTTGAGGTTTTTATTGGAAGAAGAAGCTCAGGTGCTTGATGGTGAACTGGCGTATTTAAGTTATCAAAAAACGTATCAAGACTCAGGTTTTTGGCTACCGACCACCGCATTAATCGATGGTATTCGCGGGACATGGAATGTGTATTCCTTGTCACCCATTGACGATCATCAAGCCGTTGAAAGGCGTGTAGTTCAGGTATTGTTTGCCAACAATGACTCTGTGTTTGTTACGGGTGAATTGGAGAGCGGTGAGCAAGTGATCACCACAGGGCTGCACAAAGTGGTTCCTGGGCAATCTGTGCAAATCGCAGCGGAGTAAGCGTGATGAATACTCTGGCTTCTATGTTATCCAACACTCGCCTGATGGCACTTGTGATTGCATTTCTGATTGTAAGTGGCTTATCGGCATTTAACTCGTTACCGCGAGCTGAAGATCCAATCATTTCAAATCGTAATGCTAACATCACAACGATTTTCCCAGGCGCGAATGCGAAGCGTGTTGAATCGTTAGTTACTGAGGTTATCGAAAATAAACTGCGTCAGGTGAATGAGATAGCGCAGATCACTTCAACTTCTCGTCTAGGTGTATCAGTAGTTGGTGTTGAGCTTAACGAGTCAATCACCAACTCTGATCCTGTGTGGTCAAAAATCCGAGACAAACTTTCTGATTTAGAAAGTGAACTCCCAGCGGATGTCTTATCTCCAGAGCTTGATAGCGATCGTTCTTACGCGTTTACGACAATTATGACTTTAGGCTGGCAAGGGAAAGGTGAGCCAGATTTACTAACGTTGGGACGATATGCCAAAGAATTAGGCTCTCGATTAAGAACACTTTCAGGAACTGAATTCGTTGACGAATACGGGATCATGGATGAAGAAATCGTTGTTAATTTCGATATTAACGATGCTGCTAGTTTAGGATTGTCGGCACAGCAACTTTCTAATGCACTTGAAGGCGCAGACGCAAAAAATTCAGCCGGTGAATTGGTTAACGACACCACACGTTTTGGCCTGGAATTAACCTCTAGCTTAGACTCTATTGAGAGAGTGCGTAATGTGCCTGTGTTTGTGGACTCTAACGGACATACAGTAAGAGTTGGAGACGTTGCCGATGTGCAGCGTGCGCCTAAAATGCCTTACGACAAATTGGCACTGGTGGATGGTGAACCTGGTGTGATTGTTGGGGCGAGAATGCAGCCTCACTTGCGCGTCGATAAATGGACGCCAACTGCAATGGGTGTCTTGGAGACATTTCGTCACGAATTACCTAAAGAAATCAAAGTGAATGTGGTTTATAGCCAGCAAGGTTACACCGAGAACCGCTTAGTGGAGTTAGGTGAAAGCCTGGCAATTGGTTTCTCGCTAGTTCTTGCTGTATTGCTGTTCACTTTGGGGCTGCGTGCGGCGTTTATTATCGCTTTGGCTCTGCCGCTTACCATGCTGCTGACATTGTCGATGATGAAGTACTTTCAAATACCCATTAACCAGATGTCATTAACCGGCTTTATTGTCGCACTAGGCATTATGGTCGATAACGCGGTGGTGATGGTCGATACCATTCAAAGTTACCGCTTAAAAGGCATGAGAAAACTTGAATCCGCGATTCTAGCAATCCGACACTTGTGGGTACCGTTGTTAGGTTCAACATTGACCACCGTTCTTGCTTTTGCTCCGATATTTTTAATGCCGGGTGCGACAGGGGAGTTTGTCGGTGCGATTGCGTTAACCGTGTCTTTCTCGCTGGTGGGTTCTTACATTATTTCACACACTGTGATTGCTGCTGTATCCAGCGCTTACTTACCGAGTAAACACACTTCATCAGGTTGGTATCAAACGGGAATTTCTATTCCTCGATTAAGCCGCCTATTTTCAGCCTCCGTCGCGTTGGCGATTCGTCACCCACTTAAGGCGATGGCGTTAAGCATGGCTCTGCCCATTTTAGGGTTCTGGAGTACATCCCAGCTGACTGAACAGTTTTTCCCTGCGTCTGACCGCGACATGTTTGAAATTCAGGTTTATATGTCTCCGCAAGCAAGCATATACGCCACAAGAGAAACGACGGAACAAATCCATGCCATCATTCTAGAAGATGAATCGGTAGAACAAGTTCAGTGGGTAGTCGGAGCTGCTTTCCCTTCTTTTTACTACAACATGGTTGCAGGGCAAGAAAACGCACCTTATTTTTCTCAGGCGATGATTAAAACGACCAATTTTGAAGAAGCAAACCGCCTAATCCCTGAATTACAAGAAACCCTCAATAAGAGGATTCCTCAAGCGCAAATATTGGTACGAAAATTAGAGCAAGGTCCTCCGTTTAATGCACCAATTGAATTGCGAATTTATGGTACGAATCTCGATACCTTGAAGTCTATTGGGCAAGATGTGCGACTGATTTTGTCGCAGGTACCACACGTTACGAATACAAGAGAAAGCTTGTCTTCGGGAATACCTCAGTTTCAAGTTGCGGTTGACGAAGAAACTAGCCAAATGAATGGCATTAACCTGAATCAGTTTGCAGGCTTATTGCAATCAACGTTAGTTGGGCGTGAAAGTGGCAGTTTGATTGAGGGAACCGAGTCGATCCCTGTTCGAGTCAGAGTTAAAGATGATGAACGTGAAAGCTACAATGACCTGAATAACCTGCGTTTTCCTACGTCGGTATCAGAGTCTAACRTTGGCGTTTCTGTACTGAATTTATCTGAGTTGAAAGTAACTCCAAGTAGCGGCGGTATTACACGTCGTAATGGTGAGCGACTGAATACAATTGAAGGCTACATTGAGGCTGGAGTATTGCCTCAAACCGTACTCAATGAATTTAAGGCTCAGTTAGATAATTATCAATTTCCTGCGGGTTACCGGATAGAAATTGGCGGAGAGTCAGCCGAGCGAGATGAATCGGTAGGTCACTTGATTGGTAATATGTCAGTGGTTGTCGTGTTGATGATTCTAGTGATCGTGTTATCTTTCAACTCTTTTCGATTAAGCGGAGTTATTTTCTTGGTAGCTGGGCTGGCTGCAGGGTTAGGTATTTTATCGGTATGGATCTTTGATTATCCGTTTGGCTTTACCGTCATCATTGCAATGTTGGGTGTCATTGGTTTAGCGATAAATGCGGCCATCGTGATTTTGGCAGAGCTAAGAGCGAACCCTGAAGCACGCGCTGGGGATTCTGATGCCATCTTAGAAGCGGTAATGAGTTGTACTCGACACATAACCTCAACCACAATCACGACTATTGGCGGCTTCTTGCCTTTGATCCTTGCTGGTGGTGGGTTTTGGCCTCCGTTCGCGGTTGCCATTGCTGGTGGTACAGCCCTTACAACGATTTTGTCTTTCTATTTTGTGCCGACAGCATTTAAGTTGATTACCAAAATGCCAATGAAAATTGCTCCACCTAAAAACACTGATGTAGAGATTGTGAATACGTGATTTATCCTTGTTGTTCTTTAATTGCTGTTTTGTTTCCCGCTGTTCAATTTAATAGATTAGGTGCTTTTTGCTGGCTTAAGCTTTTACAAAGAGTTGAGTGTTTACGATGACTTTTGAGCCAGTATTACTTGTTTGGTTACCCTTACTGGTAGCGATTGTTTGCGTGTTTATAAATAAAGTACGCAGCGCATTTTCGTTGTTATGCCTTACCTTGCTCGCCAGTTATTTTAGTGGGCGTATGGAGTTACTCGCTGSGTTAAGTGCGATTTCGGGTATCGGGGTTGCCTACGCTATTCGTTTTTTACCTGAGCGCTTAAAGGCAGTAGGGCACGGTGTTGTACTGGTTTGGTGTATAGCTTTGTTCTTGCATCTGTTACCGGGCTTTAATAATTTAAAAGTTTTAGACCAAGTACTGACGGGGCCATCGAGTATCCCATTTTCAATGCATTTGAATTTGGATAAGCCACTGGTGTTGTTTGCTTTAATTTTGGCATTTCCACCTTTGTTAGGCAGCTACAAGTCTTTTGATGTACGCAAAGTCATCGCTGTTAGTGTTGGTGTTTTAAGCCTGTTACCTATCGCATGGCTGTTAGGTGCGCTGAAGCCTGAGCTATCGTTACCGAGTTGGTGGTGGCTATTTGTGCTTAATAACTTACTGATCACTTGTGTCGCCGAAGAAGCATTATTCCGAGGCTATATTCAGCAAGGGTTGAGCCAAAAGTTTGGTTGGATTATCGGATTAGTGGTTGCTAGTGCATTGTTTGGTATTGCCCACATGGCAGGCGGAATATTGCTTGTTATTTTTGCGACTTTGGCAGGTGTTGGCTACGGCCTCGCGTTCTATTTTAGCTCGCGCCTTTGGGTTGCCGTAGCATTACATTTCTTATTTAATCTGTGTCACTTACTGTTCTTCACTTACCCAATGCTAGCGGCGTAATGCAGCTTATTTGAGAGTAACGTTGAATGAGTGAYAGGCCTGTGCATTAGTCTATAGTTTGAATCTATATTCTATGCGCAGGTCTATTTATTGATCTCTCGTACATAAGCGAAAATATCATTCACATCTGATTCTGATAATATTTGTCCCCATGCTGGCATTCCTTCGTTGCCATTGAGCACCGTATCCATCAATTCACTTTCCGATTCCCAAAAAGAAGTCAGACCGTCATAAATGTTGGATGGCTTTTCTGGAAGCGCAGTGCCAGCAATGCCGTCTCCATGACCAAGGTCGCCATGGCATGACACACACAGTGTCTTAAATTGTGTTTCGCCATTTGAAAGGTCAACGGCTTGTACTGTCAACGGGGCTGTTAGTGCGCTTCCGATAAGAATGGTGGTTAGTATTGCTTTCATGGGCTATCTCTTTGCTAAATTATGCAGAGATAATGACATTACGCGCGTGAATATATTGTGAATGCATTTTTTGAGTGAGCTTTCTTTTAGAGGCTTCAAACTGAATCCTCGGTGACGCAGATATTCTTATATTTCTTTGCTATGGTTCGAAGGTTACCTAAGGAAATGATTTATGCATATTCGCACTGGAACTGTTCATGATATTCAATCTATTCTTCGCCTTGCTAATCAGATCAACATTCAACATCATCTCGGTGCTCCGAGTGTATTTTCAAACCCCCAAGACATCCAAAGCTATGATTCTGAAGACGAGAATGAAAATTACTGGTTAAGCTTAATGCTGGAACCTAATGGCACTTTTATTGTGGCTGAAATAGAAATGCAGGTCGTTGGTTTTGTCGTCGCTAGAATTACCCAAAATAAAGAAGTGAGTTTCATTCGAGACAATAAAGTGTGCCGGGTGAACACGATCGTCGTGGATGATTCAGTCCAAGCTAGTGGTGTAGGGCGTGCATTGATGGCTAAAATTACGCAGTGGGCACAAGCAAGGGAGGCAACGGAAATGAAGTTAGAAGTGATGGAGTTTAATGAAGGGGCTCGTGGTTTTTATGAAGCCTTGGGAATGAAAACTCAATCTAGAATTATGTCTATGCCGTTAGAGTAATTCAGTGATGATAAGAGATTCTAGAATGATCAATACGAAACATATGTTTTCACTTCGGATTTTCGCTATTTCTACTCTATTGCTCGGTATGTCATTTTCAGTGAATGCTCAGCAAGAACCAAATTTACCGGTGGTACTGGAAGAGCAGTCACTTGTTGCGCTCGTCAAAGTTGATAAGTCCAAACGTCGTCTGTATTTGATGGACGAAGAGGACGTGGTTATACGCGAGTATCGGATTGCTTTAGGTAAAGACCCAAAAGGGCATAAGCTTCACGAAGGTGATAACCGAACTCCTGAAGGAAACTATAGGCTTGAATATGTGACAGAAGAGTCAGGCTTTTATCGTTCTGTTCATATCAGTTATCCTCATCGAGCCGATATTATCAGAGCAGGTGTTTATGGCTTATCCCCTGGGGGGAACATCAAAATTCATGGTTTAAAAAATGGAGAATCTAAGTCTCCAGATTTTATTCAAAGCTTTGATTGGACCAATGGTTGTATCGCTTTAACTAATAGCGAAATGGACGAGTTTATCGAGTTGGTCGAAATGGGTACGCCAATCCATATTGAATGGTAGAAGCCTAAGGTAAAATTAGACTAAGTTCTCACTTCTAATCTATTATCTTTTATTCTTTTATCGAAAGCAAAGCGTACATTGAATTAAAACAGCACCCGCACTGCACTAAATATTGCAATAGTGATTAACAGCACTATCGTCACTGGTTTAAACTTCTCACCACCAAAGCGTTCAAAAAGTTTTGCTCCGAGAGCCCCTCCAAACATGCTAGCTGGCAACAGTGCGACGGTAAGAATCACGGTAGGCCAGTCGACTAAACCACTGAAAGAAGCCGCAACAAATGCGCTAGAATCAGCTAATACGAAGAAAGCGATTAGGCATGCTCGTGCGATATGTGGAGCAATAGGACTTGCTAAAGCGTGAGCACCAATAGGTGGACCGGACATGGACGCAGCGCCGTTCATTAAGCCTGCTAAGCTACCCAACAAGTAAGGCGCAAATTTAGGATCTGATTGGTACTGGAAGCCCTGCTTTATCATGATTGCAGAACCCAAAATAAAAGCACTAATGATCAGAATGATCGTGTCTTGGCTAACCGTTTTGAGCAGCAGTAATCCCAGTGGAGTAAATATCAGACAGGGAATAAATACTTTACTGACCCAGCGCCAGTTCACGTAGTGACGGACTTTAGGCRGCAGTTGAATATTGCCCAGTAGGTCGATGAGCATAAAAACAGGTACTAGCTCAATCACTGGCATGAATAACGCGCTAAGTGGTAAAGCCACTAAGGTGAAACCAAAACCTGAGAACCCTCTGACGACTGCTGCAAAAATAAAAATAGCAAATAAGGCTGGGAAAATAGGGCTAAGGATTAGGTCCATGGCAGAGCTCAATATGTCAGAAATATTAGGCGCGAATGTACTCCTAATATTTCTGATTCGCTATAACAAATACGTTGAATTGATTAAAATTTTCGTCAAGTTAACAAAAGCGACTTGGGTAGTCAGTAAAGATGGCGTTAACTTGACTCAGTAATGGAAACTCTTCAGGTTTGTTGACTGTGTAGCACCATACTTCAACCTCAAGTTTACGCAGAGTCGTAAGGCCACTTTCAGAAAGGGTTTGATGGTTGATATGACAGCTATAAGCGTCAATTGAAGCCAGTAATGCTAAGTCTTCTTGAGTTAACTGGTCAGTAATAACACCCAAACGGTATTTACCCAGGTGCTTTGCTAAATGCTCCATTACTGAGTGACTAAAGCTCGATAGAATGACCTTATCGGTATCCACATTCAAACRGGTCAACTCCGACTTGAGTAAGCCGACAACATGTTCTGGTTGGTGCTTTGAATCGACTTTGATTTCAATATTAACGTTTAAGCTAAGCTCATCGGTTAGAGCCAAAAGTTCGCTGAGCGTTAAAATGCCTTCACCAGCAAAATCTTCTGACTTCCAAGTGCCAAAGTCGAGCCTACGCAGTTCCGCCAAAGTAAGGTTATCGACACGGCCTGAACCGTCGCTACAACGTTCAAGCGTATGGTCATGACAAACCACGAGTTGATTATCTTGGGTAATTTGAATATCAATTTCTATCCACTGTAACCCCAACGCAGCAGCTTGCTTTACGCTTGCTCCTGTATTTTCTGGGTGTGTCCCTGCCACGCCACGGTGGCCAACAATAATCGGAGACATGTCTTTTCCTTTTAGAATACGTCTTGTTGAGAAACCACTAACTCAACCTGATTTCTCTTACACAATTGTTGAACATTATGTGGTGCTTCGTCTACAAATATTCTTACCATTTCAGACAGTTGACCACTAACAATCGGTGCGTAACGTCCAAGTTTGGTTTGATCGGCTACCAACCAGCATTGTTCACTTTGATCAATGATAGCTCGAGTTAAATTGGCTTCTTCAGGCGTAAAGTCCAATAGTTGCCCATTTTCGTTGAGCCCTCCAACGCCAAAGATCCCTATTTTGATATTGAACTGACGATAGAACGAGGTTGCTGACTCCCCAACTGTGTCTTCGTCGGACGAGCGCACAGCCCCACCAGCTAAATAAACGGATATGTTTGGGTTACTACTCAAGGTTAGCGCTGCGTTGATATTGTTGGTTACAACAGTGAGTCCTGGGTGGTCGAGTAACGCTAAAGCGACATGCTTAGGTGTGGTTCCAATGCCAAGGAATATACTTGTCCCTTCTTCTAACTGCTTTACAACCTGATGCGCAATATTTTGTTTGGCGGATAGGTTCAGTAATTCTCGATTGGTAAAGGACAAGTTGTCGTTGGGGCTTGGCAACGAGATACCACCATGCACACGTCGAACTAATCCTTTATCACTGAGTTCATTCATGTCTTTACGAATGGTTTGAACAGAGACAGTAAAACGGTCTGATAACAGCGTACTCGAAAGTACGCCATGGCCCTGTTGCAAATACGTCAAGATGTCTTTTTGTCTGGAAGATAATCCCACAATGTAACCACTAAGAAAAAGCTGCGATTTTTGTTGATAGAGTCGAACTTGTCGTACTCGTGGTAAGTTCAGTCACTGAGTTGTCAGAATCTGATGAGGCTAATGTTTCAGGGGTAATTGCTTCAGAGACTATTGTTTCAGAGGCTACTGTATCAGAGGTTACTAGATTGGAAATAACTGGATAAATTCGTTTAGTATCT
Source organism: Vibrio makurazakiensis (assembly GCF_050337375.1). Classification (NCBI taxonomy): domain Bacteria; kingdom Pseudomonadati; phylum Pseudomonadota; class Gammaproteobacteria; order Vibrionales; family Vibrionaceae; genus Vibrio; species Vibrio makurazakiensis. The sequence continues at coordinate 9,640 of NZ_JAKJSW010000046.1, forward strand.
TCCCCGAAAATATGCAGATTATTCTTGTTCACTAATAGCTCTAGGTCTAATGACTCGTCCAATTCCATTTCTGGAGTTACCGCAATAAATGGCGTTTGGTCGACAGAACCCTGAGCCAAATTGCTGTGAACTAATTCATTACTAACGAAGCCGTCGTGAACAGAGCTGTCGAATACTAAGTCACCATGCACCAACTGATTTGGACCTAATGGCTCTACGACATTGATCCCTAGCTTGATTTTCAGTGAGCTGTTTGTATTGGCTTTATCACTAAGAGCATGAATTTCAGCATGCTCAGGGCGAATACCTAAAGTCACCGCCGTAGATTTAATATGAGCGTAATCTTGAAGGTAAACTTGTTGGTTGCCCAAAGTTAGGTAACCTTCATCTAATTGGGCGGGAATAAAGTTCATAGCAGGGCTACCAATGAAGCTTGCGACAAATGTGCTAGCTGGCTGGTGGTAAACTTCTGCAGGACTTCCGACTTGCTCAATTTCGCCTTTGTTTAGAACGACAATACGGTCTGCGAGTGTCATCGCTTCTACTTGGTCATGGGTTACATAGACGCTTGTTACTCCAAGTTCACGTTGTAGTTTTTTAATTTGCAGTCGCATATGAGCTCGTAAAGCAGCATCTAAGTTTGATAWTGGCTCATCGAATAAAAACAACTGCGGATCTCGAACGATAGCGCGCCCCATCGCCACACGTTGACGCTGACCACCAGATAATTTGGCTGGTTTCCTGTCGAGGTATTCTTCAATTTTTAGTGTTTTCGCAACAGCTTCAATCTTATTTTTGATGACGTCTTTGCTCACGCCACGGTTCTTAAGGCCATAAGCTAAATTGTCATAAACACTCATGTGTGGGTAGAGCGCATAGTTTTGGAATACCATAGCAATATCACGTAGAGCCGGCTTTTCAGTATCGACTCGACGTCCGCCAAGGTGGATTTCACCACTGCTAATGGCTTCTAGCCCCGCGATTGAACGTAAAATAGAAGACTTGCCGCAACCTGACGGGCCGACTAATACAAGAAACTCACCTTTCTTAATATCAAGGCTGACCCCTTTGACTGCTTGATGGCCATTTTCATAGGTTTTTACCAGCTTCTTAATACCTAACATAGTGCGTTCCTTTAATTGGTTTTTCGGCGTTTCTTGTTGATTAATTTGGCTAACGTTGCTGCTTGTCGAGTTATTACTGTGCTTGTTATGATCAACAGTTAGCTGTGGTTTGCTTTTCGGCGTTAATTTCAGGTTATTTTTCACTTTCTACTAATCCTTTTACAAACCAGCGTTGGAATACGACAACCACTAAAATAGGTGGAAGCATCGCTAAAATAACCATGGCAAAGGCATAGTCGTAACGTGGCAAGCTTGTTTCATTGATGTTGTTTAAAACTTGTTTAATGCCCATCACTATCGTGTTGTAGCTTTCATCTGTTGTCATCATGATTGGCCAAAGGTATTGGTTCCAACCAACGACAAACATGATGATGAAAATAGCGGCGATCATCGTTTTGGACAGCGGTAGAAGGATGTCGACAAGGAATCGAAACGGGCCTGCGTTGTCGAGTTGTGCAGCTTCTAATAGCTCATCGGGGATGGTTTTAAAAAACTGCCTAAAGAAGAACGTTGCCGTTGCAGAGGCGATCAAAGGCAAAATTAACCCTGTATAGCTATTGAGTAGGCCTAAGCTAGCAACCACTTCGTACGACGGGATAATTCGCACCTCTAATGGCAAGAGTAGGGTGACGAAAATCAGCCAAAACCACGCCGTAGCGTAAGGCAGCCTAAAGTAAACTAAAGCGAATGCTGCCATCATCGAAATGACAATTTTGCCTATCGCGAAGCCTAACCCCATGATCATTGAATTGATGATCATGCTCTTGGCCGTGACAGCATCACTAAACCCTAGGCTTTTGTTCCATGCTTCGCTGTAGATGGAAGTTAAGTTGTCTCCCGGTAACCACTGTAAGCCTTCACTGACTATTGTGTTCGGGTTGTGAGTTGAACTCGCGAATATTAGCCAGATTGGAATAAGCATAAATAACGCACCTGTTATCAATATCAGGTGGTCGGTGATCTTATTGCTCTTCATCAGAATCCTCCTTTGAATAACTAGTAATGGACGCGTTTTTCAACGACGCGGAATTGGATAAATGTGAGTGTTAAAACAAGCAGAAGTAACACGACTGACTGAGCTGAACTTCCACCTAAGTCGGCACCGACAAATCCATCGCGGTACACTTTGTAAACGAGTGATGTAGTGCCACCGCCCGGCCCACCATTAGTCATGGTGTCGATAACCCCGAACGTTTCAAAGAATGAGTAAGTAAGGTTAATGACTAACAGGAAAAATCCTGTCGGTGCTAACAGCGGGAAAGTAATGGTCCAAAAACGCTTAGAATCGTTCACGCAATCCAGCATTGCCGCTTCTTTTACTGCGTAAGATATGGACTGAAGCCCAGCAAGAAAGTAGATGAAATTGACCGAAACCTGTTTCCATACCGAAACTAAAACTAGAGCCAATGTGGCGTCGGTAGGGTCGGTCTGATAACTAAATTCCCAGCCAACTAAGGCGAACATTTCGGTGAAAATGCCAATGTGTGGGTTGAATAAGAAACTGCCCATAACACCCGCAATGGCTGGCGCGACAGCGTATACCCAAGTCAAAGTGATCTTGTAAGCTCCTTGTCCGTGAATAATGTTGTCGGCTTTTACAGCTAATAGCAGGGCGAGAGCCAATGAAAGAAACGATACAACCACCGCAAACATCAAGGTAAAACCTATCGAAGATAGGTACTCAGAAGATTCAAATAGCATTTGGTAGTTTTCAAACCACACAAATAATGAAGACGTACCCCAAGGGTCTTCAAGCATGAAAGAGAGGTAAACGGCTTTGGCCGCTGGATACATAAAGAAAATGATGATGATCAGAATCTGTGGTGCCAAAAACATATATGGCAATGGCGAATGAAAAAACTGCTGACGTCGTTCCACGAGTTAATCCCAAATAATAAACAGAAAGGTCAATGGTTGATGGCTGATATGCAGGTATTAGATATTTATCGAGTGCATAGCAGTAGTCAGTAATAGGGCTCTTGGTCATAGACTCAGAGCCCTATATGAAGCTCGTTCGTTTAGGTATCGGCTAGTAAATGTGTGGCCGATACCAAGCTGAACGCTAGGTTAGTTCATGGTGCGAGCAAAACGCTTAAGCAACTTACCGCTTTCGTTTTCAACTTTGTCTAGGCTGTTTTCAACGCTTGAGCGTCCAGAAAAGATGTTGTCAAACTCACGGTGCATAACTTCTCTGATTTGAGGGTAGTAACCGAGGCGGTAACCCTTAGTCCACTCACCTGATTTTAAACTCAGTTGCTTAACGCCCACTTCAGCATCTGGTTGTTCTTTGTAGTAGCCAGACTGTTTTGCGAGATCATAAGCAGCAGTCGTTACTGGTACGTACCCTGTTGTTTTATGCCAGTAGACTTGAGTTTCAGGCTGGGTTAGGTAGTCAAAGAATGCCGCTACAGCCTTGTCTTGTGAGTTCTCGTGTCCGTTTAGTGCGAAAAGTGCAGCGCCACCAATGAAGGTTAGGCCCGCATCTGGGTTTACTGATTCCCAATAAGGTAAGTAAGTTGTGCCTAACTCGAAAGGAACACGGTTACGTAGCCCACCAAATGAACCTGATGAGCCCATCCACATTGCAACTTCTTGACGTTCAAAAGGAGTTTGGTTCGCATCCCAGTCGCTACCGTAGTATTTGTAGTAGCCTAAATCTGACCATTCTTTCATCTTGCTGACGTGCATCATCATGTCTTTCGTGTTGAACATGATTTTGGTTGATAGGCCGTCATAGCCGTTGTTTTGGTCAGCCACTGGCAGGTTATGACGAGACTTGAAGTTTTCGAACATAATCCAAGGTGTAAGAGATTGAGAAAAAGTAGCGTATCCCTTGGATTTTAGCTTCTTAGCGGTTTCTTCAAGTTGCTCGTAAGTTTTAGGTGCTTGAACACCTATCTCACTCAAAATGTCTTTGTTGTAATACAATACAGGCGTTGAGCTGTTGAAAGGCATACCAACCATTTTGCCGTTACTGTCCGCATAGAAATTACGAACACCAGCTAAGTAGTCGTTAGAATTAAAGTTGTATCCTGAATCCACTAGGATATCTTCAACAGGTTTTGCAACCCCCTTGGCATTCATAATGGTGGCTGCACCAGCATCAAAAACCTGAAGAATATTCGGAGCTTCACCTGCGCGGTAAGCTGCAATACCTGCGGTTAATGTTTCAGTGTAAGAACCCTTGTAGATAGGGGTAATTTTGTAGTCATCTTGTGATGCGTTGAAATCGGTTGCGATTTTATTAACTGTTTCGCCGAGTTGCCCACCCATTGCGTGCCACCATGTCACTTCTGTAGCGGCTAAAGTTGGTACTGAAACGGTTGCAGATAGGACGCCTGCTAGCCATAGCTTATTCATCATATTTTCCTTGTGGATGAAGATCGTTATTGGTTAATTGCATTCAAGTGAATCTAGGTTTAACGAAATACGTCTGTTCTCAAAGTGACCGAGTTAGCAGCCCAATATTTAAAATGTTGGGATGCGAAATGAGTTTACTTTCGTACGAGACCATTCGTGTTTCGTTTGACGCTATCTTGGCGTAGATATATTTCAGAGCCGTTACTCTAAAGCTTCAGTTATATGAAGGATTTATGGATCGCGAGTTCGCAATTAACTTTTTAGCTATTGGAGGTGATTTTATTAAGTGGCGTTTTTTGAAGGGGAGGGGGATATTGAGGGAGTCTTTACTTAAAGTGCCACCCTATATCTTTGTTTTATATAGGGTGGAGTAACTGTTGATCTGTTTGATAAAGCAGGCTTCTGGCGTTTAACTCGCGATATCAAGGTGATTGTTCTTCACGCCATTGGTACGAAACCAGCCTGCGATACTGAAACGTTCAGCGTTGGTTGGTAACACTTCATGTGGGAACTGTTCAGACAAAAATACAAATAGTCGGCCAGATTTCGGTGGAATCGTCGCAATTTTAGTATCCTTTAGATCGTAGACAACAAGCTCACCTGCGTCTTCAGTAGACCATTCATCGTTCATATAGAAAACAGTCGTCAGGCGGCGATTTTCGTTTCCTTGAAAACAGTCTAAGTGCTTCTGGTAGAAGTCCCCTTTTTCGTATTTAGCAAAATGGGCTTCATACTCAAAAAGCCCTAGAAAGAATGCCTGGTTAGCGGCTAAACGAATGTGCTCCATCTTAGTCAAAAATTGAGCAACAGGTTCCCCCATGGTCGGGTTAAGCCACTGAATCTGATCACTGCGGATCGTTTTTTCACGTATGACTTCATCGTTACGACCAATCCTAGCCTTTTTCCAATTTTCTGGAATACAGTCCCTTAATGCTATGACTTCTTCGTGAGTTAAAAAGTCATCCCAAACAAAGTAGCCTTGGGTCGCAATAGCATCAATTAGTTGCTTCATGTGTCGTGCTCAATAATTACAGGAGCACCTATATATTCCCAAAGGAGAAGGTCGGCAATTGAACTATTTTGTCGTGACGATAAATGGCTGTTTGGGGGAGGAGTGGGACAAGAAACTCTACTGAAGTGATACAGATTCAGTAGAGCTTAAACTGTTTCTATTTTCGTCGAGGTTGACGATAGGTAAAGGAACTAAACCTGATCAAGCGTTATCACTAAACTCAATTGGGAACGTCATAATTAACGTGGTTCCATCATCTTCAGATGTCGTAAAACTGATCTTACCGTTTTGAGCTTCTGTCGCGAGCCGAGCTGAATAAGTACCGATACCTGTACCTGTCACTTTGCCATCCGTTACAAACTTGTCGAAGAAGGTACTGTGTATCGACGTTGGAATTGCACCCATGTTATGAATCGTAAAACACAGTGTCTTGGCTTCTGAATCAAGCAAGCTGGCAATTTTTATGTTTGAGCCTTTAGGTGAGGCTTCCACTGCATTATTGATTAGGTTCGAGAACATGGTGTAACTCAATAGCGAGTCACCTAAGTACTTATGCGCTGGTGGCACGTTGTAATGGATGTAAACGTTTTTATCTTCACACTTCTGTTGTAGGCCGTAACACAACTTCTTCACTAGAGAATGTGCATCGATCAGTTTTAGCTGCACACTGTATTTGTCTTCTTCTAGCTTCATTAGTGTTTCTTGGCTATTCACCATTCGTTGGATCATCATTGATGATTCACGAATCACGTCTAACTCGTCTTCACAATGCCGTGCTTTATCTTCTAAAGCGGGCAAACTAGTAATGATAGCGGTCAGAGGGTTACTTAAGTCGTGCTGGAACATACGGTCAATTTCATCACGAATACGAGTATTCTCGACCATAGTTTCAATTTGCAATTGCATGTCCATACGTTGCTTCACTAGCTTCATATGGTTTTTGACTCGTGCGAGGACAATTTCAGGGGTGATAGGTTTCGTGATGTAATCGACGGCACCAAGGGCGAGCCCTTTAACGACATCATCGGTTTGAGAAAGGGCAGAGACAAAAATAACCGGAATATGCTCCGTTAGTGGGTTCTCTTTCAATGCCTTACACACTTCTAGTCCTGACATTTCTGGCATCATAATATCTAATAAAATCAGATCAGGTGGTGTGTCTTTGTCGCATATCTCCAGGGCTTTTTTACCTGTACGACAGGCTTGGATTTTGTAGTCGCCTTTTAGCAGTTCACCAAGAACCATTAAGTTGTTTGGTTCGTCATCGACCAACAAAATGTTGTTTGGCATTGGTTTTGGTGTGTTCTTAATACGTCGTTCAATAGCAGCAGATCCGTTGCTGTCTAAAATCTGTTTTGGTGGTGGCGCTTTAAAAGCTTTGTGTACACGATCAATCAGCATTGTTTTTGAAAATGGTTTCACCATGTACTCAGAAACGCCATGTTTGATGGCCATGACCACATCTTCTTGATCAATATTACCTGTGACCATTATGAAAGGAATGTGCGAGGTTTCTTTCTCTTTTCGAACATGTTTAAGCAAATCAAAACCGTTCATTTTCGGCATGTTCCAGTCGGAAATGATCAGGTCTACTTCATAGGTTTTGAGTTTTAACAGCGCTTCTTTGCCATCTTTTGCTCGGTAAATAGCTTTGAAGTTCAGTGTTTCTAAGATTGCTGCCATCGTTCGAGTCATAGACTCATAGTCATCGACTATCAGGATACGCTTGAATTCATAGGTTTTTTTATTGAAAGACTGTGTCGGAAGTAAATTCTGCATAGTGATAGTGTTCTTCAGCATCCATGTTGAAAGTATTTAGAATTGCGTACAGCAATACAGAATCAAACTATGCGAGTTTAGGATGGAGTGCAATAAAAAATTGTGGAAAACAAAGCGCATCTTCAAAGATAGATAAAAGGGAAAATAAACCTCGGCTTCTACTTAATGTTCTTCGTGAAGAATGTGCAAGAGTACTTTTTCATCAATGCCTTGGAAATATCAGACATTAATAGAATATCGTTCTAAACACTGATAATCTGGCTACCGCTTTCACGGATATAGAAAGCAGTGTTGTATTATTGGACAAGGAACGTTCCCCTATGATTTGTATGATTCGATCGCTTTGGATCGTGTTACTGGTTTCCCTCTCTTTTTCATCGCCAAGTTGGGCTGATGCACATCAAGATGACTCCCAAAAATCTCGAACCCGTGAATTAAACGCTACGGCCGTTACGCTCAGTGACGACGAGTTGGCGTGGATAAAAAGCCACCCTGAAGTGACCTTTGCGGCAGACCCTGATTTTACCCCAGTAGAATTCTTTGATGAAACGGGCGCGTATGTAGGTATTGTCGCTGACATACTGCAATACGTAACAGAGCAAACAGGCTTGGCATTTAAAGTCATCCAAACTGAGAATTGGCAACAATCTATTGAGTTACTCAAATCGGGTAAAATAGATATGTTGCCGTTGCTTTCGAATAGTGGGCGCACCGAACTTCCGCTTCTATTTACGACCAGTTATCTAGATTACCCAAGCGTTATTTTGGTTCGTAATGACACTCAGAATATTAGCAGTCTGGCTGACCTTAAAGGTCGCAAAGTGGTGGTGGTTTCAGAATGGTCTGCAGAATATGATTTGAAAAATAATCATCCTGATATTCAGGTTGAGGCTGCTCCCAATTCAAGGGAAGCCATCGACAAGCTACTGTTTGGTCAAGCCGATGCGATGATCCATTATTTCCCAGTCGCTTCATACGAATTGCTTCAACGCGGTATCGGTAGCGTTAAAATTGTCGGGAGAACGACAGAAGAAAACGGGATGATGGCCGTGCAAAAAAGCCTGCCACACCTGCATTCTATTATCCAAAAAGTATTGAATAACTTAACCGATGAGAAAAAGCAGACCATCGTTTCTAAATGGCTTAATGATGGGCCTCCCGCATTAGAAAAGAACATCGATTTAACCGAAGAAGAAAAACAGTATTTAAAAGATAACCCTACAATTAAGGTTGCCCATGACCAAGACTGGAAGCCTTTTAGTTATACAAAGGGCGAGCAGTCCCTAGGCTTTTCAGTGGAATACGTAAAGCTATTATTTGAGGCGATAGGGATTGATTACGAATTCGTTTCTGGCCCTTGGAGTGACGTTTACAATAAAGCGCTGGCGGGGGAAGTGGATCTGATTTTGGATTTGATCCGAACTCAAGAACGCGAGCAGAAGCACTTTTTATACACTCCTCCTTATGCGCGTAACCCCAACGCAATCATTACTAAAAAATCATCCGACTACGCCAGTTTAGAGTCGCTAAAAGGAAAAACCGTTTCCTTTGTTGCAGGCTCATTTCTCGAAGAAGTTCTGCAAGATCAAGATATTAAATTATCCCCAAGAGAAAACTCTTTAGATGCATTCAAAGCACTGCAATTTGGTGAGGTTGWTGCGGTATTCTCTCGCGTTGTGATTGCTCGAAGGCTGATAAACGACAATGCGCTGTTTGATCTAGAGATCAAAAGCGAGTTGGATATTGGTGACAGCGAATTAGATAATATGAATATTGGCGTTGTGAAAGATAAGCCATTACTTCATTCAATTCTTGTTAAAGCGATGCAGCATATCGACATGCAAGACGTTAATGAACTGCGTCAAAGCATTCTTGCCGTCGACCCTGCTCGGACGGTGAACCTCAACAGTAAAGAAGTCACTTCGGTGATGGAAAAACCTACGTTAAGCGTCGGGGTTATTAATGATAGCGATCAGTTTACAGCGCAAGCAGATCGCCTAGCGTTAACTTCGGATCTGCTAAATGCCATAGGTAAGAAAGTAGGGGTCAACTTTGAATACCAAAACCAAGGTATGCTCAACGGTGGCTTCGAGTCATTTAGCAATAATGAACTTGATATTGTTATTGGTAACAGTGAGTTGTTTGCAGGCTCATCGGCATACACCATAAAAAAACCAATTCTTACCTCTTATTACGCGATAGCAATGAAAGATCGTTCGGAACCTATCACTTCTTTAAGTGATTTGACTTCAGAGCACATGATAGGAGTTGTTGGTCCTAACCAATACATCGAGCATTTGAACGTCACTTATCCAGATGTGTTCTTTAGTAAAGTTTTGGATGAAAAAGCAGGTTTAGAAGAGCTACGTAAAGGCAGTTACGATGGTTTGATCGCTGATGGTCTTAACTTAAATCATTACATACACGAAAACGCCTGGGTCGATTTGGATATCGCGCTTGTCACCAGTAAAAAAATCCAATATCTCATGGCGTTTAATCAGGACGTGGATACCGGTGTTATCTCTGCACTGAATAAAGCACAGAAAGGTTTATCAGAAGAAGAATACCGAAACATCTTTTCAGAGAACAATACAGTTGCTGTTGTTCCAAATGAAGGCCAAATGAAACAAGAAGAGCTGTTTTCAGATAGCCCAATTGATTCATTGCTGATCATAAAAGCCGCTATCGGTGTCGTGGTGATCATTGGTGCTCTGTTTCTTGTTCCCATTCTTTTAAATAAATACATGTCGAATAAGACCATCAGTCAGTTCAACTCCAACAAGTTGATGGTCGTGGTGTGTGGCTTCATTGTTGCAGCGCTAGTAGCGGTATCTATTGCCGCTTATGTGGTTATTGAACGGGTTGAACAACAAACTAGACACAATATTCAAATCTCCCTTTCTGGTATCACAGAAGCCGTAAATACCAGTATTGATATTTGGATCGATGGCCGAACCTCGTATGTTAATTCTATCGCCAGCGACCCTGAGTTGATGCCTATGGTGCGCGACTTACTTAAGGTGAAGGAAACCAAAGAAGAGATTAAGTTTTCTACCGTGTTGATTGATTTGCGAGTGTATTTTGCTTCCCACCAAGCCAGACATGGTGATCGCGGATTCTTTATTATCAACAAAAATAGAATTAACGTCGCTTCAATGCGTAACAGTAACCTAGGTGAAGTGAACGTGATTCAGCAGCAGCGTCCAGAATTGTTGGATCGTGTGTTCTTAGGGGAAACGGTATTAGTGACGCCTATCGCTTCAGACCTTGGTGCACAAAGTAAAGATGTGGATGCGACCATGTTTGTCGCTGCGCCAATTCATAATGAAATGGGAGAAGTGATCGCAGCAATGACGGTTAGGTATGACCCTGCGTTTGAGTTTAGCCAAATCTTTTCTTCCGGTCGTGTTGGTCAGTCAGGTGAGTCATATGCCTTTGATGATAAGGGCTACTTCCTTTCAAGAAGCCGTTTTGAAGATCAATTGAAAGAGTCTAAGGCTTTAGGAATGAATGCGAATGCAATTTTGAACCTACAGATGCTTAAACCTGACTCAATTGTATCTGGCGGAGCCAACGTTAATGGGCTGGGCAACGCGATGTTCTTAGCTGATGAAGATAAATACACTGATGCTTATTTAGGAGCGATACGCGATACCAAAGGAAGCAGTGGGGAAGGTTACATAGATTATCGTGGCGTTAGGGTTTTAGGTAGCTGGGTTTGGCGTGAGAACGATCAGTTTGGTTTTGTGACTGAAATTGATGARGAAGAAGCGTTACGTGGCTATATTTCGACAAGGAATCTGATTGTGACGCTCTTGTCCTTCACGGTGCTACTGACCGTGGGTTTGACGGCGTTGAGTTTGTGGCTTGGTCGTCGCACGCAAAGTGTTTTGATGCAATCAAACGAAGAGCTGGAAAGAAGTGTTCGCGAAAGAACGTTGAGCCTGACGAGTATTATAGAAACGGCCATTGATGGCATTATTGTTCTGGATGAAGACGGCGATATCGCGGAATTTAGCCCTGCTGCTGAAGTGATCTTTGGTTATAAGAAGACCGAAGTATTACATGCCCATATTGGTATGCTATTAACGCCAAGCGAAGTTTCGGATGAAGACTTTATTGTGACGCCAAGTGTGTGCAAAGAGTTGGAATACTTTGCTAAGTGTCAAGATGGTCGTTTAGTTGCCATCGAAATTTCGGCGGCGGAAGCACACATTGGAGAACAGCTGTTTTATACCTGCATCGTTCGCGATATTACTCAGCGTAAAGCTTTCCAWGACGCTTTAGAAATGGCAAAAAATGAAGCGGAAGAAGCAACGAAATCGAAGAGTGATTTCTTAGCTAATATGAGCCATGAAATACGGACTCCGATGAACGCAATCATAGGTATGAGCTATTTGGCGTTACAAACAGAGTTAACGCGTAAACAAGGTGATTACGTTAACAAGATCCTAGCTGCCTCAAATTCATTGCTGGGTGTTATCAACGATATCCTCGATTTCTCTAAGATTGAAGCTGGCAAATTGGATATCGAACAGATCCCATTTACGCTAGAAAGCATGATGGATAATTTATCTAATATCGTGACGGTAAAATCTCAAGAGAAGAACTTAGAGTTCTTGATTTCGATAGAACCAGAGATCCCAAGAAACTTAATCGGAGATCCGCTAAGGATCGGACAAATACTACTTAACTTGACGAACAATGCGGTCAAATTTACCGAAATAGGTGAAATTGTTGTCAAAGTTGAAGCTAAGAAACAATCTGAGTCCACTGTGGTTTTACTGTTCTCTGTACAAGATTCAGGAATAGGGATGACAGATGAGCAAATGGCTCGCCTATTCCAAGCATTCTCGCAAGCAGACAGTTCAACGACACGTCAATATGGTGGTACAGGCCTTGGATTAACGATTTCCAAAAACCTTGTTGAGTTGATGAACGGCAGTATTGGCTGTGACAGCACACCGAATGAAGGTAGCGTGTTCTACTTTGAAATTGAGCTGGACATCGATCAAACCAATTCAGCAAAAACTCCACGTTTGTCGCAAGACTACTCTGGAGTGAAAACCTTGATCGTTGATGATAGTGAAGAGTCTCGCGATATTTTGATCAACTTAACGCGTCATTTAGGGCTTACCGCTGATGCTGTTGATACAGGGATGCTCGCTTTAATTCAGTTATCAGAAGCTGATAATCAGAACGAACCGTACGATCTGGTTCTTATCGACTATAAAATGCCAAATATGAATGGTTTAGATACGGTTGAGTCTTTAAGAAAGCTTAACCTTTCTGTTGAACCAAGGGTCGTGATGGTGACGGCGTATGGGCAAGACGAAATCCGTAATAAGGCGAAAAACTACGACCTGGATGGTTTCCTCGTGAAGCCGGTTTCCTCCTCAATGTTGTTTGACGCTATCTCGAATGCGTTTGACGATAACTCCTCGCCTGACGCGTTGGCAAATACCAAACCGTCGTTCGATACTGAATTGGAAGATGGAGTCAGAGGTGCCGAAATTTTGCTGGTGGAAGATAACGAGGTCAATCAGCAAGTGGCGACAGAGCTTCTTGAATTAGCTCAATTCCGAGTCACTTTAGCCAGTAATGGATTTGAAGCTGTAGAAATACTGAAAGAGCGCACATTTGATTTAGTGCTAATGGATATCCAAATGCCAGTGATGGATGGTTACTTGGCGACGGAAACCATTCGTAATGAACTGCAATTATCTGAACTTCCCATTGTGGCTATGACCGCTAACGCGATGGCGAGCGACAAAGAAAAATGTACACAAGTGGGTATGAACGATCATGTCGCAAAGCCAATAGATCCGAAAGCTCTATTTGGGGTTATGAACCAGTGGATTGAAAGCAAAGAAAGAGAACTGCCACAAGCCATAGATATAGATGAAAATGTCGCTCTTCCTGAGCTTGAAGGCTTTGATGTAGAGTCGGCAGTTGCTCGATTAGGCGGCAGAGTGCAGTCATACAATAAATCACTGGTGATGGTAAATGACACCTTAGCTAACTCGATTGCTGAAATCGGTGAAGCGTTAGAGCAGCAAGATGTCGAGCAAGCCGTACTTACTGCGCATACCGTCAAAGGTGTCTCGGGTAATATTGGTTGTACAGACCTTTACCAAGCAACCAGTGATCTGGAAGACAGCTTAAGGTCAAACCCTAGCGACACGGTAGAAGGTTTACTCAATAGGGTAGAAAGTGCGGCATTTAAAGCGCTGGAAGTGATAGGTGGCTATTTGTTATCTATTGCTACGGATGATAAGCAGAGTAAGGCGTTTGATTTAAATGAAGTTCAGGCTTTGATTGAAAAGCTGGCGAGTGAGATTGATGAATTTGACATCAGTGCGGCTGAAACTTGTGAGTCACTAATGGAATATTTAGATGACCCTGATTTAAATGAAATAGCGAAACAGCTAGAACAGTTTATTTCTGGTTATGAATTTGATGAAGCCTTAGAACAATTGCAGCTTCTTTCGAATATGGTTTCAGAGCGAGACAGTTAACCTGCTTAATTGAGGCAAAACGAATTAAAGGCGAGCAAATATGCTCGCCTTTTTGTTAACTCTATCAATGGAATTATCTCCAGTTGTTAATAAAATGATCTAAATCAGCGAATGTTTGCTATGTTATAGGTCTGACCAGTTGGTTGGTTCATCGTTAATAGCCAAACAAGGAAATGTTTTGCAGGTTCACACCATTAAGGGTTATATCCAACAAATGTACTTGGTGGAATACCCAGATAAATTGTTATTGCTTGATGGCGCGTGCCGTGCCGACATCCCACACCTTAAGTCGTTTATTGAATCGACATTGAATCGACCCTTTAGTGATTTAAAGGTGACGGTGGTAACTCATATGCACCCTGACCATGCAGGAGCCGCCCATAAACTGAGAGACCTCACAGGTTGTAAGCTGGTGGCTGCGAAACGAGACAAAGATTGGTATAGCGGTTGGGATGGTTTTTTGATGCATTTAACTGATTTGGCTTTGGCTCGCTGGATGGCAAACCGCTTAGGAAAGCCCAAAGCTAACTTATGGTATTCACGAAAACTGAATCCAGATTATGAGTTGAGTGATGGTGAAGTCATTCCAGGTTTTGATGATTGGGTTGTATTGGAAACCCCGGGGCATACAGACCGTGACTTATCTGTGTATTGCGCTTCGTTGAATCTAGCTTATGTCGCAGACTTAATGGTCGAGGTGAAAACTAATCTGATCCCGCCTTTTCCTATTTTTCACCCGAACAAATATCGTGAGTCGGTTAAGCGTGTTTACGATCTTAAGTTGGATACGTTGCTCGCTGCGCACGGCGGTGAAGTGAACTTTACTCAGCAAGCATTCGAGTACTTGTTAGCACATTCGCCAACACGCCCTGTAACACACTGGCGTGTGACTAAAATTAAGAGTAAGAATTTCATACGCTCTATATGGCGTTTTGGTGCTTGATTAATGTTGTAGGAGCTGGGCTCGTGCAAATGTGCACAACACGGATAACCATAGTGTTAAAACAAAAAAAGCCAGTCAACGGACTGGCTTTTTTATGGGACTTATTTTTTAGAACTCATATATAAGAGCTTGTTTTTTTATCGCTCAGTGAGTCAGTAAGAAAGACTCACTAGGGTCGACGATCACGCGATCACTCATACCTTGTCGGCCTAATAACATCATGTATGTCATGTCTTGGCGGTTACTTAAAGTGACGTCAATCATCCATTGTTGCTCACCAAGTTTGAGTAATGTTTCAATCACGCAACGGTGCTCAACCTCGCCGTTTGAAGACTTGATCTTACGGCTTGCTTTCAATTTTGCTTGGCTTCGAATCGTATGTTCAAGGTCGTAAGCATCAGGGTGCAAATCGAACTCAACATACTTTTCGCCGTCTTTTTTAAAGCAAATTAGGTTGTCTACATGCAGCGATGACGTTTTCGCTCCGGTATCGACGCGTGTTTGTAATTGAGTAATCCCTAACTCTGGTAAGCAAACTGCTTCCGTACTTCCAATGATCATTTTTGAATTCATGTTCATTTCCGATAATGTTTGTTCGAACTTTTTATTTTTAACCTTTGCCACGAGTGCGGTTAGCGTTTGGCTTTGCGTTTTTTTCAATAAATTCGAAAATCATGTCAGCAACATCTTTGCCCGTTGCTTTTTCAATCCCTTCTAAACCTGGAGATGAGTTTACTTCCATCACAACAGGGCCATTCTTAGATTGTAGAATATCTACACCACATAGGTTTAACCCCATGATTTTTGCAGCATTAATTGCCGTTGCACGCTCTTCTTTCGTTAGCTTAACTAATTGAGCCGTGCCGCCACGGTGCAGGTTAGAACGGAATTCGCCTTCACCAGCTTGGCGCTTCATCGCTGCAATGACTTTATTACCAACCACGAAACAGCGGATGTCTGCACCGTTTGCTTCTTCAATGAACTCTTGAACTAAGATGTTCGCTTTTAACCCCATGAAAGCTTCAATAACGCTCTCTGCGGCTTTATTGGTCTCTGCCAATACCACGCCAATGCCTTGAGTCCCTTCAAGTAGTTTGATCACAAGTGGCGCACCGCCAACGTTTTTGATCAAATCTTGAATCTTATCTGGGCGGCTTGCGAATCCAGTTTTTGGTAAGCCAATACCTTTACGTGATAACAATTGCAATGAACGTAATTTGTCGCGAGAACGACTTATTGCTACAGATTCGTTAATGCAGAATGTACCCATCATTTCGAACTGACGAACCACTGCCGTTCCGTAAAAAGTAATGGAAGCGCCAATACGAGGGATAACTGCATCGTATTGAGGAAGCTCTTCACCCATATAGCGAATCTTCGGATTGTTGCTCGCGATATCTATGTCACAGTGCAATGTGTCGATGACATCGACTTGGTGCCCACGAGCTTCTCCAGCTTGCTTCATGCGAAGAGTAGAGTATAGATTTTCGTTACGAGAAAGAATTGCGATACGCATGGCGTTTCCTTAGTAAATACCTGATTGGTAGCTGCGAATAAAATTTGTTTTTGCGGGTGCTTTGTTGTTTTAAGAGCACCTCGTTTGCTTCGGGGCGAACCTTAAGGCTTTTGGAATAACTAAGAAAACGAATTAAATTTGTCGAGTCGACAACGGAAAGTTATGGATGTGAAGAGTTATTGGTACAGTAAGGCTGAGGAGCATCAGCGACAAAAAATGACGCTGATGCTAGTGGTAAATTGGTGCAGGTTAATTGAAAATTATAGCTTTACGTTATTTGTGTACGCTGAGCTGCCAATTGA
>NZ_JAKJSW010000298.1:0-3949 GCF_050337375.1 Vibrio makurazakiensis
CGCGTTTCTTTCTGGGCTTCCCGTTTATGGATAATTCCGGTTGCGGAACAAAATGACACTCGCTAACGGGGGGGGGATAAGAAGCAAGTACGATTTATCTAATGATTGGGGCTTATGACTGAAGCCGTAAGCCTTTCTCTATCGCGATAGTATGAAATGGTAAACACCAGGCAAAAAAATACCCACTCGAGTGAGTGGGTATTAATCTATTTAAAATTGCTTATGCAACTTCAATCGGGCCACCGAATGATGTTACTGGAGGCAACTTACCTTGGAACTTCTCGAAATCGACCAAGCAAGTGTTTGCTGACGTCGCTTGAGCAAGCTCTGAAGTACCGATATCTTGAGTTAGAGTATTTGGATCGCCATAAGTATCTAGCGCGCCCACTTTCTCGTTCACCGGGCCGTACCAAGCACCTTCTTCGATACGAACAACACCAGGAGCGTAGCTATCCATCAGAACAGCACCAGCTAGCAGCTGACCACGGTCGTTGAACACACGAACTACATCGCCGTCTTTAATACCTTTCTTCTTAGCATCAGTCGGGTTGATGTAAATTGGCTCACGGCCTTGAACAGCGTATGTCGCGCGGAACTCTTCAGAGTCACACATTTGTGAGTGCAAGCGCTTGTCTGGGTGACAAGATTGCAGCCAGTACGGGTGTTTATCAGAGCCAGGACCACCGTGTGAACGTTCAGATTTCTCGAACCACATTGGGTGTTCTTGACAGTGCTCGTAACCCATATTACCAACAGTACGACTTGTGATTTCTATGAAACCAGAAGGTGTACCTAGAGCGTTGATCTCTGGATCTTCACGGAATGAAGCGTGGCGAGTCCACGGCTTACCTTTACCAAAGTCTAGGAAACCTTTTTCCCAGAACTCAGCAAACTCAGGCATTTCAATCGTACCTTCATTCGAAGCGCGGCAATCGTCATACAGAGATTTAACCCACTGCATTTCGTCCATACCACGCGTGTAATCGTCGTAACGACCCCAACGCTTAGTTAGGTTAGACATGATTTCGAAGTCAGTCTTAGATTGGAACAGAGGATCCACTAGCTTGTGCATTGCGATCAAACCGCGACCTGAGTACGCACCGTAACCATCGATATCGTTACGTTCCCACTGAGTACAAGCTGGAAGTACGATATCAGAATGACGACAAGTTGCAGTCCAAGCGAAATCAACAGCAACTACAGTTTGTAGGCTCTTGAATGCTTTACGCATCTTGTTGCGATCTTGGTGGTGATGCCACGGGTTGTTACCGCTGAATACCATCATTTTAATGTCTGGTAGCGTTACAGTAGAACCGTTTGCTTTGATCTTCTTACCTGGTTCAAGCAAGCTATCAACCCAACGCGCAACTGGGATTACTCGGCTGTAGCCATTGTAATCTGTATTTGTGTACTTAGGTGATTGGCCTTGGTCGATGTTCAGCGGGAAAGAACCCGGAGCAGCGAAACCAGTTGAAGATACACCGATACCTGAATAGTGGTGACCGTAAGAAATACCACCGCCCGGAAGACCARTTTGGCCAACCATTGCTGCGATAACTGCACACATCCAGTAAGGCTGCTCACCGTGTTCTTGACGCTGGATACTCCAACCAACAAGAATTTGAGTACGACCGTTAACTAGCATCTTAGCGAAGTCACGGATAGAGTCCGCGCTTGCGCCACAGATAGCTGATGCCCACTCAGGTGTCTTCTCAACTTTATCTTTCGTTTCACCTTGAACGTACTTGATGAAGTCTTCAAAGCCTAGACAGTAAGTTTCAATGAACTTCTTGTCGTATAGGCCTTCGTTGTAAAGAACGTGAGCAACACCAAGCATGAACGCCACATCAGTTTGTGGGTTGATGTACATTTGCTCGTTTTCTAGGTAACGGCCTGTTTTGTTTTTAACAGGGTCAACAGAAACGACGTTGATCTCTTTCTTAGCAACTTTTTCTTTCAGCTGCTCTAGGTATGCGAACGACTCATGAGTCTCACATGTCCAACCTACTTGCAGGTTCTTAACTGGATCGTTACCCCATAGAACAATGTTGTCACTGTTTTCTAGGATAAGTTCCCAAGATGTACCTTGTGCATAAACTTCAGTAGAACCTAAAACGTAAGGCATGATCGTTTGACCAGCACCTGTCGAATAGTCACCGATTTTCTTCACAGAGTAACCGTGAAGTGCCATTGCACGTTGCATGTGGTTAGTACAGCTGTGGAACTGACCTGTTTGTCTCCAACCAGTTTGACCGGTGTGAAGCGCCCATGGACCGTAATCTTTCTGTACACGCTCTAGTTCGCGGTAAACAAGGTCTAGAGCCTCATCCCATGTCACACGGATGAAGCGGTTGTTACCACGCGTATCAGCGCTGTATTTATGCTTCTTCAGCCAATCTAGGCGAACCATAGGGTAACGCACACGTGATGGGCTGTAGATAATACCTTTAATACCGTTCAACATCTCAGTTGGGTGCTGATCGATTTCTAGAGGCTTAATTTCTTGTACTTTACCCGCGTAAACGCGAGCTCGGAATGCACCCCAGTGAGAACCAGAGACTTTCCACGTACCATCAGTTTCTGCTGCTGAAGCTGATGCCGACGCCAATAAGCTAGGACCGATAACCGATGCCGCACTTGTTGTAGCGACACCTTTCAGAAAACTTCTTCTTGTAATTGCCATTGTGTTACTCCAATTGACGTCTTATTAGTGGCCTTCAGAAAAATCTGATGAATGCTTCTGTAGATACTTAAGAACAAGTGCTTCTGTATCTGTATCGAAGTTAACGAATGCGATCATACCATCTAGCATGCCTACCCAACCGTTAGCACTGAAGTGGCCTTCATCTGGTTGTGAGTGACAAGTAGAACAGTTTGATTGGTACGCTTGACCAGCTGCGTTCCAGATTGGATCGAAGTTATCAACCATAGACTCTTTCTTCATCCAAAGTGCTAGGTCAACTTTTTCCCATGGAAGGCCTGTAAGCTCATCTTCTTTCTTCTCACCAACAGTGATTACATCACTTTGAGATACGTCTTTCGTCAAAATAGCTGTAGAGATATTCATACCGAAATCTTCTTGGATTACACGTCCGAAGCCTTTCGCTTTACGCCACCCATCAATTTGGATCTTGATCATATCGCCTTTTTCATCGATCACAGCCACTTTACTTGCTGGGCTTAGTAGACCAGCTTCAACTTCAGCCGTTTCATCCGTATACATAGGTAGGTGACGGATTGAAATCACATCGTTGCCTGAAGCATAAGATGTACTACTTGCAACATTTTCTAATTCGCCAACAATGCCGCTTGCTGATGCCATATCCTTTGGAAGGTTGTGAGCAATACCTTTATGACAGTCAACACAGCTTTGATCGCGCTCTGCTGCATTCTTCATTTGAATACGTGCAGTAGGACGCATGTTTTCAAAGTCCATTGAATCGTAGTTGTGACAGTTCTTACACTCTAGTGATTTGTTCGAAGAGAAACGATCCCACTCGTGTTTAGCCAGTTCAATACGACGCTCTTCAAAGTGACCTGGTTTGTCATAGTCACCGAAGACTTGTGCAAATACTTCTTTAGAAGCCTGCATCTTACGAGCAATTTTTGCTGTCCATTCATGTGGAACGTGACAATCAGGACAAGTTGCACGTACACCAGAAGTATTTTTCCAGTGAACCGTTTCTTGTAGCTCTACGTATACGTTGTCACGCATGGTGTGACAACTTACACAGAATTCTTCTGTATTTGTATGTTCTAACGCAGTGTTAAAACCGCCCCAGAAAATAACACCGGCGATAAAGCCACCCATTGTTAGTACACCAAGACTAATGTGTACCGCTGGGCGAGTCATTGTGCGCCATAATTTAACTAAAAATGATTTCATGTTTAGCTCTCTTAAATATTGATTTTAAAAAAAGTTGTTACTAGAGGGCATTACATGCCGCCG
>NZ_JAKJSW010000299.1:0-3929 GCF_050337375.1 Vibrio makurazakiensis
AACGTATTCGACGCTGGAGTGGGGGAGTTGTCTCTCGCAAAATGTTTGTACGACTTGCCCTAATCATTATGGTTATAGCTTTGGTTATGACTCGCTCAAGAATGGGTAACACCGCTTTTTTTGCAGCAACGACACTTGGCGGTTTTATTGCGTTGTTCTTCTTTAAAGATAAACCACGAGCATTAATCCCGTTAATCGTCAGTCTGATACTGGTCGATACATTAGTCGTTGGTACAGTCTTTGGTTTAGATAAAGTCAAAGACAGGTTAGAGCAAACTTCGGTTCTTAAAGAAACCAGAGATGAAGTGATTCAGTGGTCATTGCCGATAGTGGAACAGTACCCACTAACAGGAACCGGAATGGGAAGCTTCTACTCGGTATTCCCTAGTTATACCCAATTTAATATCGGCTACTACGATCATGCTCATAACGACTATTTACAGTTTGCTGTTGAAGCGGGAATACCTGCGACGTTATTACTTGGCTTTATGTGGTTATGGGCAGTGGTTATTTCGATTCGCTCGATGAGTAGGCGAAACAGTAAAACATTACGAGGCTTGGCCTTAGGCTGTTTAATCGCCTTAATCGGTATGCTAATTCACATCACCGTCGATTTTAACTTACAAGCCCCTGCGAATGCGATGACGTTTGTATTGATACTGGTGATGACCGGTTGCACGCAGAGCATCAAAATTGCGCGTAGATAACCTGCATTAATGAATAATACTAAATGACGTGAGCTTAGGGGCTAACCCTCGGCTCATTGTCGTTTTAATGAAATAGAAGGCACAAAATGTTTAACAAGATTTTAGTGGTATGTATTGGCAACATTTGCCGTTCACCTTTAGGTGAAGCACTGCTTACCGACTTGCTGCCAAATAAACAGATTGCCTCTGCTGGCATCATGGTGGAAAGTAGCGGATTAGCCGGTAACTCTGCTGATCCTAGTTCCCAGTTAGTCGCTTTAGAAGAAGGCTTGGACTTAGCCAACCATCAAGCTCAGCAGCTTACGAAAGAACTGTGTGACGAGTACGATCTCATTTTGGTTATGGAATCGGGTCATATCGATTTAGTTGCTGAGTTAGTTCCTACTGCACGTAGCAAAACTTTGTTATTTGGCCAGTGGAGTGGGGACGCCACTATTGCTGATCCGCATAGAAAAGAAATGCCTGCTTTTCAGTTTGCGTATCAACGTATTTATCGAGCAGCCCATGCATGGGCAAACAAGCTTCGCTAGACCTTTACATATTGGTGGGTCGAAGTCGTATTAGTGTCTAAGAAAGATAAACTCCAAGAAATATAAAATGCCTAGAATATCCAATGAAGAAAAACAGCGTAAGCAGCAAGAGCTGAATTCGATTGTGCTAGAGCTATTTTTAAGTGAAGGCATTCATGCAATCACTTATACCGAAGTAGCAAAGCGATACAATACAACGAAAAGCGCTATTCAGCGTTACTATCCAGCACATTCTGATTTTGTGCATGTACTCGATGCAAAGCTACTCCCTTTGGTTATCGATACCCTGGATTGGAAAACTGAAGCTAAATTTATTCAATCATGGAAGAAAGCACTAAACGACGAAACATGCACAAGGTTTCGCAAAGTAATTGAATTTCTATTTGCTGATGCAGTAGGGGCTGGAACTTCGCCGGTCACTTTTGATGCCGTTGCCAAGCTACGATTGTTAATTAGAGACAAATTTGATGATGACTCTATTTTCTATCAATTAATGGGCGAAAGCTTCTCTGTGATTGTTATGAAAAAACGAGCACAAATTCATTAACATCTCTTTTGAATTTGTATGAAATCGATTTCTTAAAGTTCACTGCATTTGTAAAATCTATCGCATTTTGAATGGTTTTTGACCTAACTCTGACTAAGTTACTGTTTACCATTTCCACAAATATGCTAATTTTCACAGTAAAGCGTACCTCGTAAATAAAATGTTATGGTGAGGTGTAATTATTCCGCTCAATTAGTTTAGGTTTAGGTAGATGGCAAAAATAACAGCAGAAGAAAAAGCACGTAAACAACAGGCTCTGAACGAAATTGTTCTGGAGATATTTTGGGATCAAGGCTGGCCAGCAGTGTCCTACGCAGAAGTGGCTAAGCGATTTGGTACAACTAAAAGTGCAATTCAACGTTATTTTCCTAGCCACGACCACTTTGCTTTGGCGCTGCAAGGTAAAGTGATGCCGCTTATAGCGAGCCACCTAGATTGGTCTTCAAAAGATAAGTTTATCGAATCGTGGATGGCAGCACTGACTAATACCAAAGATCTACGTTTTCGTAAGGTATTGGAGTTACTATTTATTGAATCTACAAGAGAGTCCCCTTCTCAAATGTCTCTTGTCGGGGTTGAGCGCTTTACAGGTAAAATTAATCAAGCTTTCCAAGATGAATCTGTTTCACATGAGTTGTTCGGACGTACCTTCCTCTACCTGCTAAATCACTAGCCTTAGCTTATGAACTCGTTGGCTTTTGATATTAAAAGCCAGCGTTTACTTCTTATTCCCTACCCAGGCGTTTCCCTCAGTTTACAGTCTGCATAAAATTAAAATGCGTATGATGAACGCAAAAAATGTTGTTCTTTTAAAAAAAGCGTATTACTATCCATGCTAGTAAAGGGTACTTGGTACGCATAAGGAGATCGATTAGTGCTCAATGATTAAATAGAAACAAGTGGTAGACATGAATCAACAAAATGTTCTTACAGCGTATCAAAGCGTCAATGATCTATTTCGCTCTCTAGCATTAGGCATGGGGTTAGCTGAGCTCAATGTGCGAGTTGTTAGCCTGGCTGAGCGATGGTTTGACGCATTGAATGTATCTATTGAGTGCTTTGATAGTGCGGAATCTAGCAAGGTTAGTTTGATCTCACTATGTCCAAACTCTCCAGACTGCCTTCAATCTTGTTGGATCACTCCAATTATTTCTAGCTCCAATAAGGTGTTAGGAAGAATTACTCTTAATGTACCTAAGCCTCTATCTGAAGATGATCGAAAGCTGTTGCAAATGCTAGCCGATTTTTACGGCACAGCTTTAGATAAGTATGACTTAGAGAAAGAACTGCGTTTTCAAGCTGAATACGATTCATTAACACATTGCTTGAACCGCAATGCACTCTACAAGTATGCAGAAAACAAACTCACTCAATCAGATTCACTTGTTGGGTGCTTTTTTGGTGATGTCGACAGCTTCAAACAAATCAATGATCAGTTCGGTCATGAAATGGGCGACGCAGTGCTAAAGCAAATTGGAAAGGTGTTTAACGCTACGTTTCGTGACCATGGAGTGTGTGGTCGTTTTGGTGGCGATGAATTTGTCGGTTTCTATTTTGCGAAGAGCCCAGCCTTACTAGAGCAATTTCGCTCAGATCTAATTTACAATTTAGAGAGAACTCCTATTCTTTCGAAGCTTGGGGTAACAATGAGCCTTGGAAGTGCTACCTCTGAGCTTCACCGTACCTCTGAACCTGCCAATGTTGATATTTTAAACCGCTTAGTTAATCAAGCAGATTCAGATATGTATCGCCTGAAACACAGTGTTAACGAAAACAGATCTCAGACAGCAGAGTGCTCTTAGCTTTATTCTGTGAGCTTGGCACTCGGTATTTCTGTGACTAGCTAATTAAGCGTGATCGTTATGCAAAACAACATTGTTGGAAAGAATATCTCTAACTAGACTGGTTTGAGACGTAAACTGGCGTATAATCCGCGACGAGTTAATTAATAGGTAATGACATGAAAATTTGTGGTGTTGAGATCAAAGGTAATGACGCGATCATTAGCCTTCTGTCACTTTCTGACGGCGTATTTAATATTCCTGATTGCCGAGTAGCAAAAGTATCAATCAGTGATGCAAACGATACTCAACAAATGAGAGACTTTCAGTTTTCGTTCGCGAAGCTAATGGAAGACTATCAAGT
>NZ_JAKJSW010000300.1:0-3861 GCF_050337375.1 Vibrio makurazakiensis
TCCATATCTAGTTCAACAAAGGCTTTGTTGTAGTCTTCGCTGCCTAGAACATCCAGTGCTACCGCTTCAAATACCGTTGCATCTTGCCAAGGTTGGCCACCATGAGCGAGTGGCACATAGCCAGCTGCTTTAATTTTATCAGCCGCAACAAAGAATTCATCTAAAGTGGTTGGTACGGTTACGCCTGATTTTTTAAGTACTTCTGGGTTAGCCCAAAGCCAGTTTACACGGTGTACGTTGACTGGAACTGCAACATAGTCGCCATCCCACTTCATCACTTTAGTCACGACTGAAGGTAGAATTTTATCCCACTCTTCTTGTTGAGCTGTAGAGTCAAGCGATGTAAGAAAACCTAAACCACCCCATTCTTGAATGTCGTGACCTTTAATTTGAGCCGCAGAAGGTGGGTTACCTGATACCGCACGCGTCTTCAATACTGTCATCGCACTTTCACCGCCGCCACCAGCAACAGCGAAGTCTTTCCAAGAGTGACCTTGTTCTTCAAGCATGCTTTTTAATACTGCAGCCGATTTTGCTTCACCACCAGCAGTCCACCAGTGAAGAACTTCAACTTCGCCCGCATTAGCAAGAGAGGCAGCAGAAAGTAGAGATAGGGTAAGTAGGGTTTTCTTAATATTCATTATTATCTTCCATGTCTAGCGGACCTTTTCGTCCGGTTCACTAGTGAGTCTACTTATTCTGATTTATAAGATTGAAACAAAAGGTAAGCGCAATGTAACACACTTGTTACATTAGACTTCTAGCCCTGTTGGAATATAGACTTTTGCCTCCAAACCGCCTTTTGCAAGATTACGAATAATGAGATCTCCACCATGTCCGTGCAGGATATTACGGCAGATCCCAAGCCCTAAACCGTGCCCCTGGTCGTCGTTTGCAATGCGATAATAAGGGTCAAACACTAAGTCGAGTTTGTCTTCTGGAATGCCATCACCTTGGTCAACAATGCTAACTTCCACCCATTCTTCATTGAGTTCGAGCGTGACATGGGCGGCATGGCCATACTTCACGGCGTTATCAATGAGGTTGGTCAGGACACGCTTTATCGCAAGTGGTTTTGCAATAATCGGCTCACCAAGTTCAGGAGTAAATTCGACTTTCTTTTCGCTCAAATTGTGCGACTCAATCACTGATAAGATCATTTCATTCAAATCAATGTAAGCGTTATTTTCATGGAGATCGGTATCACGTACACACTGCAGTGCGCCTTTTACCATCATCTCTAGCTCGTCTAAGTCCTTATTAAATTTGCCTCGCTTAGTGTCACTTTCTAGAAGCTCTGCTCTTAATCTCAAACGAGTAATAGGCGTTTTTAAGTCATGGGATATTGCTGAAAATAACTGCTCACGATCTGACACATAACGTCGGATCCTTTGCTGCATTCGGTTAAAAGCGCGAGTAGCGGTCACAAGCTCTGTCGCGCCTTCTTCAGTTAATGGCCGCTGTTCGATGTCCATACTCATTTCATTCGCAGCCTTAGCGAGGCTTCGCAGAGGGCGAACTTGTCGACGGATCATCAAATAAGTTAATGCGAGTAATATAGAGGTTGAAAAGAAGATAAATAGGATCTGCTCTCGCCCGATTATCGTATCATCGAGTTTGACATAAGGTGCGGGAAGCAAGGCTGCAATATAAACCCATTCGTGAGTGGCAAGCTGGATTTGGACAACGAGAATAGGCGGATTGATAGGCTCCAAGGTTAGAGTATGGTGCGCCCAGGATTTAGGTAAATCACTTAAGTAGATATCATTTTTCAGTAACCTAAGGTGCTCTGGTTTTGAAAAGCCAACGGAGATGGACTCCACTTTGTTCAGTTTACTACTCAATACTTGTTGAACAGATTGGACGGCGGCTATCTTAAGCCGGGTTTCAGGAATAGGTTCGACAATTAACTGCTCTTTATTAAAAGAGACGAAGAACCTCGTTCCTCCCATATTTCTTATTTGGTCCAATACAATATGGCGATATTTAACCGGAAGAGATTGAAAGAATGTCACCGTTGAGGCAAACATATTCGCCATACTCGAAGATGCAGCGCGAATACCTTCTAGTTCTTTATTTTTCGATTCTGTATACCAAATTGCTGTTGCGATTCCCTGAGCGATCACAACAGCTAATAACGTAAGCAATAAAGTTCTCGCGACCAAAGAGTTAGGCTTAAATATTCTAAATAGCCTTTTCATAGCGCTTATTCCTAATGTTCGAAGCTGACAGGTACCGCTAGAATGTATCCATTACCACGCATGGTTTTTATATATTGAGGATACTTTCCGCTGTCACCTAATCGCTGCCTTAAGCGGCTGAGTTGAACATCAATACCACGCTCGAATGGCAAGGCTTCTCTCCCTCGGGTTGCGAAAGAAATCGTATCTCTATCAAGAATTTCATTAGGTCGGTTTAGAAACAACATCAGCAATGAAAAGTCACTGCCCGTTAAATCAAAGTCTTGCTCTGTTTCAGAGTTCGTTAAACGATGCGCCAATGTATCAAGGCACCAGTCGCCAAACAAAATGTGCTTAGGTAAAGCATCGGTCGGCTTTTCTTCCACGACATGTGCTCGTCTCAAAAGAGCTTTGATGCGCGCCATAAGTTGGCGTGGGCTAAAAGGTTTCGCTATATAGTCATCCGCACCTATTTCAAGGCCGATAATTTGATCCGTTTCATCTGAAACGGCTGTCAGCATAATGATGGGGACATTGGAATGCTTACGAACCTTCTGGCACAAGGTAAAGCCGTCTTCCCCTGGTAGCATGACATCCAAAAGGATTAAGTCTGGGTAACCTTCGCTTTCTATGTGTTTTTCAAGTTCAATGCCATCTCCCACTGACGAGACCCTAAAACCCGACTTACTGAGATACTCCTCCAGCAACTCTCGAATTTCTTGATCGTCATCTACCACTAAAATATGAGTACTACCTTGCATTGCTTCGTCATCCATCACACCAATTACGCACATCTTAAAGCGTAACTGATATCACGAGTTATTGATGAATTTGTTAAATTTGAAGAGCAAACAAATAAAGATCACAAATACTTAACACTTAGCTACACTCTTTAAAGAGCTCTATCAAAGAGTCATTCAATAGCTAAACCGTTTTATTTAATCGTCTTACAGCTAGGTGAAATATGAGTAATGGTCTCATGCAATGGTACAGCGGTGCCTTCAAACAACTGAACCACAGCCTCTACATCTTAATCGTATTACTTTTTTCTACGGTCTTCGCATCGACAGCGAGCGCTGCCGAGCCCCCTACATTTAAAATCGGGCTCGCATTGTGGACTGGCTACCCGAATAATTTGCAAGGGTTCAAAGACGGGTTAACCGAAAGCGGAATTGATATTAAAAACGACATTACTTTTGTCGAAGGTGACATCACAAGTGATAAAGATAAGCAGAGATCCGCAGCTGAATACTTTAAAAGTGAAAAGGTTGATTTAGTTTATTCGCTAACCACGCCGGGTACCGTCATCATGAAGGAAATCATGCCGACTACGACCCCAATTGTTTTTTCTATCGTTACCTATCCTGCCGATTCAGGACTCATTGAGTCTTTTGAATACTCAGGCAATAACCTCGTCGGAACCAGTAACTATGTTCACCTCCAACATTACGTATCTTTAATTAAAGAGTTGGTCCCAGATACCAAATCTGCAGCGATTTTCCATCATACTGGAGAACCTAACTCCAATATCCAAGCCAGTAACCTAATTCGTCTACTAAAAAGACAAGATATTAAAGTTCAAAATATTACCGCAACCAACATTGCCGATTTAAAAGCTCAGGCAGAAACTCTTGTGGATAAAGTCGATTTGTTTATCACAACAACCGACACTCTGTTACAA
>NZ_JAKJSW010000301.1:0-3834 GCF_050337375.1 Vibrio makurazakiensis
GCAAGCTTACTGTTTGCTTTCGGTATTCCTCATATTTTAACTGCTGATGTTCTCTCCCATAGCCAAAAAGGCAATAACAACGCCTACTGCCAAGATGGTGAAACCAGCTGGCTGAACTGGGAAAACACTGAAAACAAGGCGCAATTTAAAACTTGGTTATCTGACATGGTTGCTGCTCGACAAGAGTTTATGGTGCCATTCATAAAAGCATTCAGTGGTGAAAAACGAAACCTTAACCGGATCTACTGGCGCAGAATCGACGGTACCATCATGGAACATGATGACTGGAACCGTTTAAGTTCCGTGTCTTTACATATGGGCATAGGCAAAGATGGTTGTGAGATGCTGTACTTGATCAATCAAACCAACGCGCCCGCTAGGTTTAAGCTGCCAAATGACCGCAAACAAAACTGGGTCACTATTTGTGACACGAACCAACACAGCATTGAACCTGGTCATGCTGATGGTGAGTTATTAATTTCTCCAACCTCAATGGCTGTTTTGCATTTTCAGCCAGAGACTTCTAATCAGCTTAATAGCTAATAGCTAATAGCTAATAGCTTAAACTCTCATCAAAAGTCTTATAAAAACCAGTCAAAACAATGGCTGGTTTTTTTATTCAACAAATATCACAAAACCGAACTGTTTATATGGAATCATTTGCATTGATGTGAGTGGCGTAACCGTTTACTATGCTCTCAAAATAATACAAACGACGTCCTTTAAACGCTATGGCTTTACCAAAAACACTAGTGCGGCTCTTGCGGCCATACTTAATACTCTTAACTGGCTTAATGATCTATTTGGCTATCGTTCAACTAGAAAACGCAGAAGGAGCGGCTTATAGCCAATCTCAATCAAATATTAGAACGGCCACCTCACTGATCAATGGCAATATAGAAGCAACCTTCGGAAAAATATACTTACTTGAAGACGCGCTCAATCGTTCTGAATCCTCATCAAGTGTGCAACGTAATTTCACCGACCTTAGTAAAAAGATTCTAAAGAACACACCTAATTTCGCTGATATCCTTATCTTCAATCCTGAAAATCAACGCTATACTTCCACGCAAGGTTATTCTATCGAGCCGGCTTACTCGTTAGATTTACAGTGGCACTCCATTGATTCTATGGATCGGGACTTCTTTATCTCTTCGGTTTACCAAAACCCCGCTCAGCGTTGGGTGTTTGCGGTAAAACACAATAAAGCGAACCAGAAACAGCAAGTGTGGGTAGAGTTCGATTTACTTCATACAACTCAGGCTTTAAAAGAGCTGAAAACCTTAGAAAAAGGTTACGTGTTTGTCGTAGATCTCAGTACAGAAAAGTTAGTTTTTCACCCGAACCCACAACGCATTGGCACTGACTCCATTAGTTACCGCTCTGGGATCGATGAACTCATTTCAAACGGCTCATCGAGTGGCAACTACGAGTACTACTATCGAGACAATTTTAAAGTTTCAGTGTTCGATGCCAACAACAGCTTAAACTGGGTTTTCATCTCGGGAACGGACCGCAGCGACATTCTAGCGACCTCTTATCAATTCACCTTAACGGCCATAGTGATCGCTTCTCTTTTGTTGTTAGTCATCATAACTAATTATCTGTTTTACCAACTCAACAGCAGCTTGGCCGATCTCAATCGCATCATTGATATCGCTAGCTTTAAGCATCATCTAAAATCCATTTTTGACAAGTTTGTCTTCCATGAAGGCGTACAATTCGTGCTTTATAGTAAGAAGAACCATAGCTACTCAACTTTGGATTACCACGGTAACAAAACCTTAGTGTTTACAGACGAGAAGCTCGCTAGTTCTATTGAACCAAGTTCACTAAGCTACCAAGGTGGGCAATACGCCGACCCTTTGGCTCGCACTCTCAAAATTCGCCAACGCCATTACCGTATTCCTCTGTTCTCGCAAGATACGCTTATCGCCATTATTTATGTCAATGCTGCCCTGCCCACCTATCAAGGCATTTTGCGAATGATCCGTGACTATAGTGAAGTGGCGTTATCGAATCAGCTTCTTCAGCATCAAATTCGCAATAAAGATGTCATGACTCAATTAGACAACAAGCAAAGCTTCAGTGATGACCTAGCGAGTCATACCGATGTGGAAGACTTGTTCCTCGCTTTGTTTGAACTGGATAACTTTGAGTACTTGAATACAAAATGGGGAGCAGATACTGGAGACAGAATCATAATGAAAACGGCAGACTCCCTTCGCCAATGCTTCCCTAAACCTAATGGGGTGAGCCTAGCCCGAGTGGGGGGAACTCAATTTTCTGTTCTCTTTACCGCGAATAGTATTCAAGATGCCAAACAACAATTCGACCAGTTTAGAGAAACATTAGCCAGTCAGCCGCTAGCTGTTACTGAACACTCGATAGCAATCCAAATAAGCGCAGGTATCTCCGCCCTGACACCGTCATCAAATAGTCATGTTGAACAGGCTGAACGGGCTTTAAACCAGGCTAGAAGGCTTGGTAAGAACCGAGTTGAGTACATAGAGAACCATTTGAAAGACATCGCTTAGACAAGCTGATAGATGGATACAAAAAAGCTCTGCCAAATTGGCAGAGCTTTTTATTTTCAATCGATAAAGTGAATTGGAATCATTAACCAATAAACGAAATATACCCTTGTAGGATAATCAGGTTAACGATATCGATAAAGAAGGCACCTACAATCGGAACTACCATGAACGCTTGTGGCGAAGGGCCAAAACGGTTCACCAATGAGCCCATGTTCATTACCGCTGTCGGCGTTGCACCTAGGCCAAAACCACAGTGACCACCAGCCATAACCGCTGCGTCATAGTTAGAACCCATCACTTTAAACGTCACGAAGTAGGCAAAAATACCTAACACCACAGCTTGTACTGCAAGTATTGCTAAGAACGGAATCGCTAGGTCAAAGATATTCCACAGTTTCAAGCTCATTAAAGCCATCGCTAGGAACAACGACAAAGAAACCGTACCAAGGATATCTACTGTCTCAGTATCAATCTTATGAGCTTTGGTCACTTCCATTACGTTGGTAATGAATACACCGATAAAGAGAGCATAAACGAAGTCTGGGATCATCAGCCATTTGATATCAAACGTACTCACCCATTCTTCTAGATAACGAGCTCCGGTAACGCAAATCAGCAAAATGAATAGCACTTCAATCACTTTCTTCGCAGTGACTTTGTCTTCTTCATATTCGTTATAGGTCACGAGTTCCGGGAAACGTTCGTGCGTAGTCGTACCTGTCCCGTAGTCCGATTCGATTTGGTTCTTATCAATGAGCTTTTGCGCCACTGGGCTACCAATAATACCACCAATGATCAGGCCAAATGTTGCAGACGCCATCGCGATTTCAAGCGTGTTAGCAATGCCATAGTTATCTGCAAAAGTTTGCGACCAAGCAGCGCCTGTACCGTGTCCACCTGACAAGGTGATTGAGCCTGCAATTAAGCCCATCAAAGGGTCTAAACCCAGTGCTGTAGCTAAGGTTACACCTACGCCATTTTGAATAATGATATAGACCGAGGCGACACCTAAGAATAGAAATACTTTCGCTCCGCCTTTCATCAATTGGGTATAGTTTGCTGCAAGGCCAACAGTGGCAAAAAACATCAGCATAAACGTATTTTGAAGTGGGAGAGAAAACTCTAGATCTACACCATTAAAGTGGAGTGCAGTAATGGCACAAGCGACAATAAGACCGCCCACTATAGGCTCTGGGATATTGTACTTTTTAAGAATGGGTAATTTAGCGTTAACAAAATGGCCTAGAAACAACACACTAATCGCGATTAGGAAGGATTCTAGTGGTCCTACTGAAAT
>NZ_JAKJSW010000302.1:0-3823 GCF_050337375.1 Vibrio makurazakiensis
GTTGTGAGTAATATACCGTTGGCTGCTTGACGCGGTCGCCATGTATTTAGTGACTGGCAAAGCGTTTTTAAATACTCAGGGTGCTGGTCTTCTCCCATACTCAAAGAGATCAAAATTGAGTGTTCACTGACCCAAAATAGGACAGGGAATTCAATGTCGTTACCGAAGTCGTCCAGTTTATACGCTTCATAGCCCATTTGAGTGATGATGCTTTTATCTTTAGATGGATCGGCACTGAGTAATAGGTAGATTGGCTGATCGTATCGGCTGGTCAAACGTACCTTTCGTTTTTGTCCATTGATCATACGGATGAAGTGAGCGGCTAATTGTTTTTTTCTTTTCTCTATAAGCGCTTTGTTTGATGCTTCATCTTGAGCCTTTGGCGTTCTTTTTATTAAAACCCAGTAGCAAATGACACCAACAATCGTAGATACGATCGCGGTTGTAGTAAGAGCGACAGCCAGATAGGCGCTGAGAGGTGTTAACCAAATAACGCTCGTCACAATGGTAAAGAGCGTGATAGATGTAAGTACAGCAATACCTGCTGACTTCTTCTTATTGGCTGGCTGTTTTGAATTGGTATCAGGCATAATCAGTTAGATTCTTCCTTATTTAATTCCTGTGCTGGGCTATTACGGACGATAATGGCCTTGATCTCTTTGTCTGCGTACCACGCCTTTATCGTTCTAGCTTCGTCGGCAGTGTCGGTACGGAGGATCACTCGGTAATATTTATTGAATGGTTCGATTACAGGCTCATATTGAGAAGGTGCAAGCCTATCAACGAACGCTGTTGCATTTTTCTTTTGAGAAAAAGTGGCGAGTTGAACTAACCAGTTGGTCGTATTCATAGGGAATATGTCGACTTTTGGTTTAACTATGGTGTCAGCTCTGCTGCCATGATTAGGCATGGATTCAAGATCGCCGTCCTGACTGATAAATATGATGTCTTGCATTTCACCCGATAAGATATAGCGATTGCTGAAATCAGGTAGGTAACTGAAATCACGTGCTCTTTGAGAGTGTGTTTTGGTATACCAGAATTCAGTTAACCCTACCGTTGTTGCTATCAAGCAAAAGAAAAATAGACTGGTAATAAGGTAGCGTTTACGGCGAGTTGGTTTTCTAACTTCAGGTAGTTTTATCTTCGTGTGACAGTGAACCCCACTCACTAGGCGATATTGACTAATAGTCTGTTCTAACTGATGAATGAARGACTTTAGTTGTTCAGCACCACTGTCACGGTATTGACCTTTGAAGCCTATGTTAAGAAATAGGTAAATGATCTCAAGAAGGTCTATAAGTTTATGAGGTTGTCTTGCTGCCTTTTCTGCAACAGAGAAAAACAGCTCACCGCCATTACGCATTCCGAACAGTTCACTTAGCAAAGTCTTATTTTCCCAACCTCGCTTCTCTCCCCATTCGGTATATATAATGAATTCATCGAGTACCACTGCATACAAAAAACACAGTTTATCGATAACAGCGATAGGGTAGGTAAGCTCGGTAGCTTGAGCTTTTATATCATTAATACAATGGATAAGTTGCTCGCGGAAAACCGTCAAGTCTTCCGGCTCTGACAGCATTGATATTTTCAGTGTTTTAGTCAGTAGAGCACTACTGATATTGATCAGTTGGTTTTCAGCTTTATCAAAGTGATATAAGAACTCTTCTTGGCTGTGCGTTGAATGAACGGAAACCAGTTTTGACAAATTATGACCGTCATCAGCCGTAGCTGCTTTCGGTTCAGCCTTATCAATTACGAGTGTCTCTTCGTCTAAATAATCCATAGATTTATCTCAACGCGTAAAGTACGACTTCAAGGTCGGGGATTCGAGCATCGACATGAAGGGCAATTGCATCTCTAGTATCTAGCATATCCAACCAATTTCGATCTTTAGTATCTATTTCGAAATATGCGACACCTTGTACCGGTTTTAACTCACTTGGAGCAATAGGTAATGGTGATAGAGGTATGCCTGAAAGCGAGCTTCTCACCAATTCTACAATCTTGTTATTGCTGCTAAGTTTTGCCGATATTGGGAATAACTCAATGAGTTCATTACTGCTGATATCAGATTTTACACTGAGCACAAAACGGCGRTTGTAAACGCTAGTCGGATCTTTGATTAGTGTTCTCAATAAACGACGCTTTTCAAACAATGTAGTGTCCCACTTAAACTCAATCACAGAATCTTGTTGAACTAACGTGAGTAAGTTTCTTAGGTTTGAAAATAGCGGGTTAAAATTATTGTATAGGCTCTCGTACCTAAGAGGTGCACATTGCTCAGGGATCGCGGGAGTTAATGCCATTACTTGAGCTTCAAACTGCTTAAGCTTTGAGTACAGTTGATGAGTTGGGTGCTTGGTATTGCTAATGGTTAAATCAAACCAAGGAAGCCAGGTGTTCAGTGTTTGTAGCCACAGAAAGTCTTGCATTAACGATTGGGGGCTCTTCTGTCCTTGTCCCGCTTCTATGCGCTTTAATAGATTTTGTGCTCGATTGCTTACTAAAGCGTGAATCTCTTTTACTCGTTCGTTGAGAAATGTCGATGCACCATAATGTAAACAAGCAGGAATAAACGCACGATCCAAGATGACTTCTTCGGCATCATTAATTTCTAGAACTTTCGCAACAGGGATTAATGTAAAGCCAGATGTATCTTCACCAGCGAACTTTAAGCTGATATTAAGGTGTGCAACATCGATCTCGACACTGGCGTTTTCAGAGGTAGACGTATCGAACACATTAATGGAACTTGTTAAGTAGCGGCTTTGTTCTTGACCATCTTCACTGTAATCATTATTGCCTTGTAACGATATTGGCAACGCCAAATAAAGTACACTTTCAATTGTTCCCTGCGGTATATCTATTGCGATTTCATTCTTTAAATCAAACTGGGTGCCGTCTGGAAATATTCCAGCACAACTAGGGATCGACAACTTACCGATCTTTAGTAAGTCATGATTGATAACAAGCTCTGTTATGCCGAAAAACGGGGCAAAGCCCGCTAAAGTTTCAATATTCTGACGAATGTAATTCTGCACGTAGCGATCTTGTTGTTGAAAGTGCTGAGGTGCAATGAACATTCCCTCTTGCCACACTACTTTTTTGAAAGCGTCCACGAGATTTCCCTATTTATAATTCTTTAATTTATTGGGTACTAAAAAACTTGCCACCAACTTGAGTCGGGTGTGATCGTCTCTAATTCGGCCTTGTTGCCAGTTAGAGTGAGCTGTAGATATTGCTCCGGGTCACTAGGTAACATTTGAACTGTTTTTGTCGTACTGTTTTGGTAATCTGCAAACTCAACTAGAGCCGCGATGTACTGGGTGTTTTTATTAATGTCGAGAGTCAACTCTTGCGAAGAATTCGGTAAGACTATCGGCAATATTTGCTTAGAAACTAAGTTGGCTGCCAGTAACTGTAAGTCATTGTTATATAGGTCAATGAAAGGCAACTGTTTAAATAGTTGCTGGTCAGTTAACTGATAAATACGTACAACGACGGGGTTTGCTTGATCGTCGTTATACTGGTTGATTAATGTGTCAGCCGTTACAGTAAAAGTATGCTTAGTTACTACTGGTTCAGGATCTGAAGAGCACGCAGTCAACATTAATGAGAAGATTAAGAATGCGACTTTTCTCATTCTCGCTCCTCACTTTGTTTTTGCATGTTCTCCATAAATAGCGCTTTAAATTGGCGCCTAAAGTCGCCGTTATCTTGCCTATGCTGGAAGTGCTTACGGTAGATCTTCCAGTACTTTTTGTCTTTATTTCCAAACAGGCTATCAGGAATATACTCACTAAATTGAGTCTCAAGC
>NZ_JAKJSW010000303.1:0-3796 GCF_050337375.1 Vibrio makurazakiensis
GGCTTATCGTTCCCGCAAGTTAATTTGGTTAAGTAGTGCGTTGATTTTGTCTATTCTGGCATGGGCGTCCTGGGCAACGTTAGAAGAGGTTGTGGTTGGTGATGGTAAAGTTGTCCCAAGCTTATCCATTCAAACCATCCAAAGCCTAGAGGGTGGTCTAATTAAAGAGATTTTGGTGACTCAAGGACAGTCAGTATCAAAGGGTCAAAGTATAGCGATACTGGATGATACACGCTTCAAAGCCGCATTCTTAGAGTCAGCCCAACAGTTGGATACATTACTTGCTCAAAAAGTACGTTTACAAGCAGAGTTAGCGACGATCGTCGTCAACAGTACATCTGTGAGTTGGCAAGAAAGAGTGAAATTAGAAAGACAAGATTTGAATGTCGACGAAAACAGCCATCCCGCATTATTCAACGCTCAAGCAAACTACTTAGAACGCTTAAGTCAAATATCTTCAGAGTTAGAAGAAGCTGAATTGAGGGTGGAACAACAGTCACAAGCTTATGCTGATACCCGTAATAACATTAAAACACTCGAAAGCAGTTTATCCATCGTTGTTAAAGAGCGATCAATGTTAGCGGACGTGGTTGCAAGTGGCGCAGTGGCTAAGGTCGAACTTCTTAAATTGAACCGAGACATTGTGAATTTGGAAGGCGACATTGCAAGTTCAAAAGTAGCGGCTCAAAAGCAGAAAGCGGCATACCTTGAAGCAATAGCGGATCACAGAAGTGTCGCCCTTGATTTCAGAACTAAAGCTCAGGGACAACTTAATGAGGTTGCAAGTAAAATCGCGCAAATAACCGAAAGCCAACAGGTGATTGCTGATCAACTGAAAAGAACAGATATTGTGTCGCCAGTTGATGGTACGGTTAAAGAAGTATTTGTCAGAACGATTGGCGGTGTAGTAAGACCTGGTGAGCCTATCATGGAGTTGGTTCCCCAAAATAGCCAGCTCATTGTTGAAGCTCGAATTCCACCACAAGATATTGCGTTTGTTAGGCCTGGATTAAGCGCGACCGTGAAATTTTCGGCATACGATTTCGTCATTTATGGTGGTCAGAAAGGTGAAGTCACGTATGTAAGTGCGGATGCACTACAGACTGATGACGGAAATGCGTACTACCGCGCACATATTAAACTTAACATAAGTAACAATGACTTAGATTCAACAAATAGTTCAAAATTTACTGTGATCCCGGGTATGCAAGTCGCGGTAGATATATTAACTGGTGAAAAAACCGTTTTAAGTTATTGGTTAAAACCAATATTAAGAGCCAAGGAAACATCACTTCGAGAGCGATAAGAAGTGAGTGGTCAAGTAAAATAAGGAAGTGTTAATGCATTCAAAATTACTTCTCTCTGCGTGTTTGATAGCGTCAGCAGCCGTACAGGCGACTTCATTGGAAGAGTCCGTGGCTTTAGCTATTGATTACAGCCCAGAGATACTCTCGCAGTATTCACGTTATCAGTCTGTGATTCGAGATTCAGATGCCGCAGGGGGGCTCTATCTTCCTCAAGTCAATCTCTATGCCGCTGCAGGGTATGAAGAAACGCGTTATAGCAGCGGTGCTAAGTTAGATTCTGACGATAGAGGGCTAACGCGCACGGAAATCGGCGTTAAAGTCTCTCAGCTTTTGTTTGACGGCTTTCGAACCAGTGCCAATGTTGACCGTTTGAATTATGAAATGGAAGCGGAACGACTGACTTTAATCTCTCGTGCTGAGAATGTTTCTCTCGATGTGGTGAGAAACTATTTAGATATATTAAAAGCGGAAACCTTGTTAGAGCTCTCGCAACGAAATGTAAAAGAGCATCAAGAAATCTATCAAGATATCTTGGATAAGAAGAGCAAAGGGCTGAGTAGCAATACTGATTTAGCGCAAATTTCGGCACGTGTTGCGACAGCGCAATCTTCCCTCATTTCTGCGCAGAACAATCTGTATGACCTGAAAACTCAGTATCTCCGCTTAGTCGGTAAACCAGCAATGAATTTGGTATCACCACGTTTTGATGACGTACTTATCCCTAGTTCCTCTCAAGTTGCCGTAGAACAAGCCATTTCTAATCATCCTGAAATTCAAGCAGCATTGTTAGACATTGATGCAGCGAGAAAAGAAATGCGTCGTGAAAAAGCGGACTATTACCCAGAGCTGAAATTAGAGCTTCACGCCAATAAAAATGACAATGTGTCTAACCCTCCAGGAGGTATTGATGAAGATGCACGTGTGATGCTGACTATGGATTACGATCTGTTTAATGGATTTGCTACAGACTCTCGCGTTGAGTCATCGGCGTGGCGAGTAGAAGAAGCTCGGGCCATTCGAATTCGGACAGAGCGAGAAGTCCAAGAAGGAACTCAATTAGCTTGGAATGCTTATGACATGCTTGATCAGCAAAAAGCACTGCTTCAGCAGAATGTAGATGCAGCGAAAATTGCAGAGTTAGGTTATATCCAGCAATTTAATGTGGGACGTCGTAGCCTATTGGATGTACTGGATGCTAAAGTGGAAGTGTTTTTAGCACGTCGAAATTATATAGGTACTCAGTATGATCACTCATTAGCGGCTTATCGGTTACTAAATGCAATGGGCATGCTGACCTACGCATTAAGAGTGGAACACCCTGAAGAGTGGAATAAGGAGAACAGATAATGAAGATGAAGCTATTTGTCACCTTATTAGCGCCACTGTTGCTCGCAGCATGCGCCGAAACACCAAACCCGACGGTAACACGTCATCAAATTGATGATCTTGCTGATAGTGACCAAGATGGTGTGATTAACCAACGAGACCTATGCTTTGACACCCCAGAGAATGTGTCTGTAGATGTTGAAGGTTGCGCTGATTGGAAAGTTGTCGAAAAAATACAAGTGATCAGCGTTGCGTTTGAATTTGATAAGTATGAAATAAAACCCGAGCATGACGCTCCGCTTACTGAATTGGTTACGTTGCTAGTAAGGCACCCTGATGCATCTGTGACCTTAGTGGGGGACACGAGCTCAGAGGGAACGAATCAGTACAACAAAGTGTTGGCGCAAAAGAGAACTGGCGTTATTAAAGCGGAACTTGTTGGTAGGGGGATCGCTGCGGCACGGATCGCTGAACAAGAGTTTACTCAAATTACTAATCTGACTCAGCACTTGCATGCAAGGAAACGCCGAACCATAGCAGTGGTTACGTTTGATGATATGGAAGTGAATCAAGCGTGGGATATATTTACGTCAGAGCGAAACTTAAGCAGTTCAACGTCAGTGGAGGAAGTGCAATGAAAATAGTAGCAAACGCAGCTGTGTTCTCCATAACGACATTGTTATCTTTGAATGTATATAGCTTGAGCGATACCAGTTATGTCGCCGTAGAAAAAAATATTGCGCCACTCATCGAGCAACTGATCACTGAAAAAGAGGCTAATTTAAAGGCATTAACAACGACCAATATCGCTGACAGTATGATCAATAAACAAGCTAAAGTTGGCGTCAGTTCCAAAAAATGGTCAGATATAGAAGYCGCTCGCTTCAATCAACGCTATGGCTATCGTCCAACAGAATTGTTGTTTACAGCAGATGTAGTCGCAATACTGGCGAATGAAAACAACGACACTAAAGCCATTACTTTAGAAGAATTAAAGGAGGTGTTTGGTTGCCATCAAACACCAAGTCACTCACGATGGACGGCAGGGTTTAATGCGAAGGCCCAACCGTATATGTTGCCTTTTGCTGTTGATCATGACTTCACTATGCATCGAAAGTTTTCCAGTTGGGTGACATGCAAAGAGGGAGAGTACGCTAATACTC
>NZ_JAKJSW010000304.1:0-3792 GCF_050337375.1 Vibrio makurazakiensis
GGATATTTATAGTATCGAGAATACGGATTACACCGTAGGTCAAGATAACGTACAAAAATGGGGTTTTGATGTACATAACCCTGTATTCGGCATTAGTGCCGGCTTTATCATTTTATTTTTAGTTGCTCTGTTGGTCGCTGATGCGGAAACAGCAAAAGCAGCATTAGATGGTATTAAGTGGCAAGTGATTGGAAACTTCGATGGCTTGTTCATGTGGTCAGCAAACTTGTTTGTTGTTTTCTGTTTTGCCCTGATCTTTTCTCCATACGGAAAAATCCGTATTGGTGGGGATGATGCTAAAGCAGAGCACTCTAACCTATCTTGGATGGCGATGTTATTCGCGTCTGGTATGGGTATCGGACTTATGTTCTGGGGTGTTGCAGAACCAGTTGCTTACTTTACAGGTTGGTACAAAACACCATTAGGTGTTGAAGCGTTATCTCCTGAAGCCGCTAAACTTGCACTTGGTGCGACTATCTACAACTGGGGTCTGCACGGCTGGGCAATTTACGCTGTTGTTGCGTTATCTCTAGCATTCTTCACCTTTAACAAAGGTCTACCACTTTCAATCCGTTCTATCTTTTACCCATTGCTGGGTGACAGAGCATGGGGTTGGTTTGGGCATGTTGTTGACATCGTAGCTGTACTTGCAACCTTATTTGGTCTTGCAACGTCACTAGGCTTAGGTGCACAACAAGCGGCAAGTGGTATCAACCATGTCTTCGGCACTGACGGCGGCATTGGCATGCAAATTGGCGTGATCGTTTTTGTTACTGGTTTGGCGATTGTGTCGGTAGTTCGTGGTATTGAAGGCGGTGTTAAAGTTCTAAGTAACGTAAACATGCTTGTGGCTTTAGCGTTGCTTATCTTCGTTATTATTGCTGGTGGTTCAGTGGCGTTAGGTTCAATTCCAACGGCATTAATGGGCTACATTGAAAACTTTATTCCTCTAAGTAACCCTCACGGTCGTGAAGATGAAACTTGGATGCAAGGTTGGACTGTATTTTACTGGGCTTGGTGGATTTCATGGTCACCGTTCGTAGGTATGTTCATCGCTCGTATTTCTAAAGGCCGTACTATTCGTGAATTTATGGTAGCTGTACTATTTATTCCAACTTCAGTTATCGTTATTTGGATGGCTGTGTTTGGCGGTATTGCAATTGACCAAGTAGCGAACAAAGTAGGTGAAATTGGTGTGAATGGCCTTAAAGACATTACGTTGTCTTTATTCCATACATACGATGCACTGCCAATGAGTAACRTTCTTTCAGTAGTCTCTATTGCTCTGATTATGGTGTTCTTTATTACTTCATCTGACTCAGGTTCTTTAGTAATCGATAGCATTACTTCTGGCGGTAAGATTGATGCACCTGTGCCTCAGCGTATCTTCTGGGCTTCAATTGAAGGTGCTATTGCTGCCGTTCTATTATGGGTTGGTGGTACTGAATCTATTCAAGCATTACAAGCAGGTACAGTTTCAATGGCGTTACCGTTTACGGTTATCTTGTTGTTGATGTGCTGGAGCTTATTATTAGGACTAAGGTCTGAACATCAATTAGCTCAGCAATCTAAGCAAGTTGCTTAGATAATTAGATACATTAAAAAGGCCAGCGTAAGCTGGTCTTTTTTTTGCGCCAAATATATTGAGATTGTGTGAATTTTCAGCGAACACTATTAGACGGGCTGAATTTTATAGTGTGCTCTGCTAGAATTAGTGCATCCAAGTATTTGAATTATTGTGAGAACAGGCCTCGGAGCTTGGTTCTATAATAAAGCTTGTTCATTCGCTAGCAATAAAGGAAAGGGATATTAGCGATATTCCAAAGAGAGGAATAATGACTAAAGGTRTAGATAAGTACAGTATCGATAGTACCGACTACACAGTCGGTCAAGATAACGTACAAAAATGGGGTTTTGACGTCCATAACCCAGTTYTTGGTATTAGTGCAGGCTTTATCGCGCTGTTTTTGATTGGTGTATTAGTCACTGATACAGCGTCAGCAAAAGCGGCTCTAGACGGTCTTAAATGGCAAATCATCGGTTCATTTGATTGGTTGTTTATATGGGCTGGTAACATCTTCGTAATTTTCTGTTTAGGCCTTATCGTTTCGCCATTTGGTAAGATTCGATTAGGTGGTGTAGATGCCACGGCCGATTATTCGTTTATGTCATGGCTATCCATGTTATTTGCGGCAGGTATGGGTATTGGCCTAATGTTTTGGAGTGTGGCTGAGCCAGCTGCGTACTTCACAGGTTGGTATGAAACGCCGCTTGGCGTAGAGCCGAATACGCCAGAGGCTGCGCGATTAGCACTGGGTGCGACTATGTACCACTGGGGTCTTCACCCATGGGCAATTTACGGTGTAGTAGCGCTTTCACTTGCATTCTTTACCTACAACAAAGGCTTACCGCTTTCGATCCGTTCAATCTTTTACCCAATTTTAGGTGATAGAGCGTGGGGTTGGGCTGGTCATATTGTTGATATTCTAGCGGTTCTTGCAACACTATTTGGCTTGGCAACTTCGTTAGGTTTAGGTGCACAGCAGGCAGCAAGTGGTATTCAGCATGTATTCGGAATTGAAGCCGGACTTGGATTACAAGTTGTTGTCATCACGGTCGTTACACTACTAGCGGTTGTTTCAGTACTTCGCGGTATTGATGGCGGCGTAAAAGTAATCAGTAACATCAATATGCTAGTGGCTTTCGTGCTATTAGGGTTAGTTGGTCTTATTGGCTACGCTGTAACGTTGGGTTCAATTCCAACAACACTGATGGCTTACCTAGAAAACATCATTCCACTGAGTAACCCGCACGGTCGTAACGACGAAGCGTGGTTCCAAGGTTGGACTGTATTCTACTGGGCTTGGTGGATTTCTTGGTCACCATTCGTAGGTATGTTCATTGCTCGTGTATCTAAAGGTCGTACTGTTCGTGAGTTCATTACAGCAGTATTGATTGTTCCTACAACAGTAACAATCCTTTGGATGTCAGTATTTGGCGGTTTAGCTATCGATCAAATTACCAGTGGTGTTGGTGAGTTAGGCACTAAAGGCCTGACTGATATTTCACTAGCGATGTTCCAAATGTTTGATGCTCTGCCATTTGGCACTATGCTTTCAATCATTGCGATTATTTTGGTACTTGTATTCTTCATCACATCTTCTGACTCAGGTTCTTTAGTTATCGATAGTATTACTGCTGGCGGTAAAGTTGATGCTCCTGTTTTACAGCGTGTGTTCTGGGCGTTCCTAGAAGGTGCCATTGCGGTTGCTCTACTATGGGTCGGCGGTACTGAAGCGGTTCAAGCATTGCAAGCTGGTGCAATTTCAACAGCATTGCCATTTACCTTCATTCTTCTGATGATGTGTGTGAGCTTGCTAATGGGTATGCGTACCGAGAAACGTTAATTTTACGTAATACTCTAAAAAGGGCGAATGAATATTCGCCCTTTTTTGTGCCTAAAATTTGAGGTATTTACTTGCTTTTAATGTGTGTTTTATTTTGACGCCCGACAGGCTTTTGGCACAAATTTACGATTAAATAACAAAGGCTTGGCATTGAGTCTATTTTGAGCAAAATTGCTCGAATTTATAATTATTTTTGGTTAGTATGCGTTGGAATCCTTCCCACCACGCGAACTGTAAATGAAATTAACACTTAAACAAAAGCTAATAGCTGCGAGTCTCTCTGCTGTTGTCTTAATGGCGACAGCATTAACATGGTTGTCTGCAACTCAACTGTTTGAACAAACCCGAAACGGTGTTTACCTTCGAGCAGAGAGCGTGTCAGAAG
>NZ_JAKJSW010000305.1:0-3781 GCF_050337375.1 Vibrio makurazakiensis
TTTGGCCGCTCAAATTCTAGCGCGATTTCAATGTACTAAGCACAAAGTGATAGAGGGCTTAAAATCCGAGAATATAGACCTTGTGATCACAAGCCTAGAGTGTCTTACTTTAGATAATCAAGCTCCTATCGAGCCCATCATTCACTGCTTTCAATACTGGGATGACAGTGAAATAAAATTGGCCGCATTGCTTGCTATAGAGAGCAATCAACGCTCGGCAATGGCCACAGAGTTATTAGTAGAAGCGACATGCGATGGTAACGATTATTGGGAAGGCGATTGGAATGATGGTGATGACATTAGTTTGATTGCTGCTCGTATTCTAGATAACCATAAACACAAGATAAACCATAGCCAAGCTGACCGTTTGCTGACCCTACTTCAGAATGATCCCGAGCCAGATCTAAAAAGCAGACTCATATCCCTGCTGTCTTGTCACTCACCGACCCTGCTGGAAGGAAGTTACACTCCAACAAGCACGGCCGAAGTGCGTATGTTTTTAAAAAGCACTCAAGACAAAGTGATGCTATACAAAGCAACACAGCACCCAGTTCTTAGTTGCCAAAAGGTGGCATTTCAGTGTTTATCCGAGATGAATTGTCGTGAATATTTGCAGGTGTTTTTAAGTGGCCTTTCTCACTCAGAAGCATTAATCAGAAAGGTTTCAGTCGACCAATTGGCGAAATGGAATTACCAATTAGATATAAAACATCTTAATTGTGAATTGCTACTGTCAGGAATACCACTCAATACGCTCGCAGGATTACTTAGTGACAAAGACAAACTGGATTTAATTAACCAGATCCAAAATCAACAGCACTTTTCCCAGCCAACAACATCAATCATTCAGCTAATTTCAAATTTGGAAACTCAATACAGGCAACCGCAACTCAACCGGTTTTTACCAATGTTTTATCAGATCTTTTCAGAGCTAGATGAAGCAGAGCAACTTGACTGCCTAACCACCCTATTTGAAACGACCAACGAACAACTGAGTGTTGCTTTCATCCGTCAACAATTACAATCTCACACTTGCAGCAACTCGATCAAGCGGCTACTTATCGAGCATTTATCCTTAAATCAAAACGCCAGCCACCAAAACTATTTGAAAGAGCTGACTATGGGGACAACCGATATAATTGCTACAGAAGCTTTAAGCAAAAGCACACCTTCAACTGAAGTTCCTCTTACA
Organism: Vibrio makurazakiensis; assembly: GCF_050337375.1. Taxonomy (NCBI): domain Bacteria; kingdom Pseudomonadati; phylum Pseudomonadota; class Gammaproteobacteria; order Vibrionales; family Vibrionaceae; genus Vibrio; species Vibrio makurazakiensis. Next base: position 1,193 of record NZ_JAKJSW010000305.1, read on the forward strand.
GATACAACGTTTAATGAGCGAAGCGTTATCCCCGACGGCAAACCAATACAAGTTACCTCGACACTTGATGCCTTAAAACAAGCATCACTCTCCACTCTCACAGCAAAAAAGTCACTGAAGAAATCCGCTAAAATTGAGAACTTACAAAATCAAGCGCTAGCTATCGAATTCTGCGTAAACAAAACATGGCTGATAAACCTGTGCTCTGAAGATAAAATAGACAACTTAACCAAAACCGCATTTCACGCCTTAATTATTGCCTTATCTCGACACGATATACACTTTTCCGATGTTCAAACACAGCGCTTTAGTCTGTCAGTATTAAAGTTAGTACTAGATGAAGAGAACGAGGATACAGAAAGCATTATCAGTTGGCTTGGCGATGATTGGATACAGCAACACCGCTTGCAACTAACAGCATCACCCCGCCTCTCTGTGAAAGTTGCTTTAATACAACACACCAACGACGAGCAGCAATTATGTGAACTGTTCAAGCATCCGTATATCGGCATTCAGAACGCGACACTAAACCGACTTAGACTGAATAATGTTTATTCCGATAAAACGCTGATTCACATGGTTTTAGAAGATCCGTTACTTTATCCACAACTGGCATTGTTTGACACCAACACGGTTTACGAGGCGCTTGGAGATACACTACAAGACGCCCCATTGACCGCGCTTCAAGCCGCTCTGGCATTTCTGGAAGCAACGAGCAATAAAGCTTTATAAGGAAAGTAGACGATGAGGTGTTGGTCGTATTTAAAATGCCACCAATTACCGAGGTAACTAGGTAACTGGTGGCATTTTTCATATTTACAAATTATATTTTAAAAGCGTTAACCATTCCGTTCAGAGATTGAGCCATTCCACTCAGGTGCTCACTAGACTGGCTAGTTTGAGCGGTTCCGACTTCTGTTTGCTCGGCGACGGCAGCAATGTTTTCAACGTTACTGCTGATTTCAATCACCTGGTCAGTCTGCTCTGCCGCAGAGTGGCTGATCTCAACTGTCATTTCAGATAGGTTGTCGATTGAGCGTCGAATGTTCTCTAACTCGCTACCACAGTTAATTGCTTTCTCTATTCCCTGTCCAGTGTATGACTCACAGTCACGCATCACTTGCACAGTTGTGGAAACGCCAGCCTGTAGGTCGGTAATGATACTTTGRATACTTCCCGTCGACTCTTGTGTACGTGACGCTAATGTCCTTACTTCATCCGCAACCACCGCAAAGCCACGACCCTGTTCTCCAGCACGTGCAGCCTCAATGGCGGCATTTAACGCTAATAAATTGGTTTGCTCGGCAATTTGTTTGATCACCTCTAGGATGTCGCCAATTTTGTTCGATGAATGTTCTAAGTTCTCAGCATTCACTACAGCACTATTCACCTTCGCAGCAACTTGCTCAATGATCTCTATATTTGCATCAATACTTTGATTACCACTATTTGCAGCCTGCGTAGCCTTTTCAATTTCCAACTGAGCGACCATTGCTTTCTCTGTCACTTGTTTAGAAGTGTGAGCAAGATGCTGAACGCTTAAAGATACAGATTCTGTTTGCGCCTTTTGCTCAACAACGCCACCTTGGATTTGTGTGGTAACAGCTGACAACTCTTCCGCTTGTGACGCCAAAGAGCTGGTATTCTGGTTGATATTAGCAACCACCTCTTTGATATTTTGATTCATTTTGTTGAAGGCTGAAGCCATTACAGACAACTCATCTTTGCCTTTGCTTTTCATTTCAATCGTTAGATCTTTATCTTCAGCAATTTGGGACATTGTTCTCGTCACCTTTTGCAGTGGACGAACAATATTATTGGAGATAACACTAGAGATCATAATCAGAATGAAAAGAATCGCACCACTGTAAATCATCGAGTCAACAAGCTGAGATTCAAACGCAGCTTGCACATCAGAATAGTAAACACCGGTACCAATAATCCAAGGTAACGAGTCCGCCCTTTTCACGTATGAGATCTTTTTCTCCAACTCCTGACTACCAGGAATTGGCCAATCATAAGTGACAAATCCAGAACCTTGCTGCTTCGCAATGGTAATGAAATCACCAAAGGCTCTACGAACAAACGGTTTAGAGCTCTCAAGCATATTCTTGTCATTAAGCTGAGGTTTAATTGGATGCATTATCATGTTGCCATCCAAATGGTTAATGAAAAAATAACCATTGTCGGAATACCTAACCGCTTTGACAATTTCTTTGATCTGCTGCTGGCTTTGCTGAGCGTTATTGCCAGTTTGTGCAATGAAATCGACTTGAGCTGCAACTGTCTCAACTAGCGATTGTGCAGACTCCATTCTCTCGTTAAGGATCTCTTCTTTCAGTTGGAAAGCTGAACGAACTTCAAGCCCAACGATGAAAAGGCAAGATAGAGCGATAATGAGGCGAATTTTAGCGCCGACTCTGAGGTTATTTAGCAGTCCATTGATAATCTTCATGTAACTCTTTAACTAGAAATTTTGAATGAAAATCGCATTTTAGAGACAAGTCTTATAAATACAACCACACAAAATGTGTCGACATATAACAAAAATGAATGACGGTAAATATTATACCTATCAAAGAGTTATAC
>NZ_JAKJSW010000047.1:0-25583 GCF_050337375.1 Vibrio makurazakiensis
GTAATTGAACGATGTATTGTCTTCTTTTTTACGTAGAAAGGAGCTGTACTCATATTTTATTCCTACACTAGAGCTATCTGTTAACATGTAACCTGCACCGACCTCTATTGCTGTGTTCCACTTTTGATTTGATTGTACGTATGTACTCTTTGGGTTGGCGTAAAGCCAGTGTCCGGCATCAAAGCCATACATCGCGTAGATACCTGGTTGAGCAACAATAGAATCGGTCTTATACTTTTCACCTGCGATGTAGTCGGTTGTGAAAACCTTACCTACAGAAAGCATAGGGGCGACGATAATATTCGGGCTCACATCAAATTTATGAAGGTAGCCTGCGAGAATACCGGTCGATTTTGTGTTGTCACTATCACTCCCGACAACATCAAGAGATAAACCATCCCCCGTCTCAGAAACTTTGAAGTAGCGAACACGGTAATTGACGATACTCTTTTTGGTGTTTTTCCCTATTTCAGCAGATCCGATATTACCGTCATCATCACCATATATACCGGATAGTTTGTAAGAGTCTCTATCTCGGCTAACCCCTATACCTTTGTACGAAGCTGTAGGATCACCATAGTTAACTTTCTGCTCGGTGCCCTTTGTCCTGATATAATCTTCCATTGAATTCCCAAGCATTTCTTGTGAAGCGTGAATGTTATCGACATCAATACTGTGTTCTGAGGTAATGATGACTTCTCCGCTTTCTTCATCTAGGTAAGCCGCTTTTGCAGTACATGAGTGACCAAAAGCCATAACAAGAGCTGAAAATGAGATAGCCGCTAAGAACTTAGCACCTTGAATTTGCATGATTTATTTCCGTGTAGATAGGGCCGCGACCGCGGCCATAGAGTTGATTAAATAAGGATTACTTCAGTGCAATAAGAATGCTTGGAACGACATTTAGAAAGGTCATTAGTACAGTACGATGTGATTCACGTTCGTCTTGGGCCCCTGTCATCGCAAGCACGATACCAGTAGAAGGCTCTCCGATAACCACTTGTCCATGGATACCAACGAAAGCGAGGAATTTATGCCCATCAACATTGAAAGTACGAACCTGATCTTTGTACCATGCATCAGAGACTAACTTGCTCTCTTTGCCTTTTTTCCAAGCACTCTTTACATCGTTATTCCCTGTAATTAGGCTATCTACGAATGCTTTAGGAACAATTTGTTCGCCACGGCGGTTCTTACCGTTATTGACCAGTACGTCCATCATGCGTGCCACGTCTCGGGTTGTTGCGTTCAAACCACCAGAAGCAACGGCTTCACCTTGGGAGTTTGTTTGCATATAGGCGTTATGCTCGAAGCCGACTTTTTTCCAGAGTTTTTCTTCCATGACTTCTGATACTGTTTTTTCTGTGACGGAAGTAATCACCATGCCAAGCATCTCAGTGTTAATGCACTGGTAGTCGTACGCTTCACCTGGCTCAATTTTATCTCGTGCGCCAAGAAGAGCACCGAACTCTGCAACAGAACTAATTTCCGGATAGGCGTTTGGTCCATTCCATTCTTGTACACTCGTCATACGTTCATCCCACGACTTGCCATTTATACCCTTAACAAGAACGCCTGAACGCATATCTGCAACTTCTTGTACTGTTGCTTTAGCGTAAGCTGGTGATGTTTTCAGTTCTGGAATGTACTTAGTAATAGGTGAATCCATGTCAACCAAACCATCGTTTGCGAGGATAGCTAATGTCATCGAAGTGAATGATTTAGTGACACTCATCATCAAATGTGTGCGGTCTTTATGCATACCAGACCAATAGAACTCATCGACAAGCTGACCGTTTTTAAGGATGACTAAAGACTCTTGATTCAGGCGGTCTCGTAAAATGATAGACATTGGTTGTTCACCGTCGAAGTCTTGTGCTGTGACGCTATTTAAGTCAAAGCCAGATGCTTTACCGATATCATGTGTGTATTCGCTTTTGGATAATTCAACATGATGTGTAAAGCGGTATGCATTCTTCATGGTGAGCTTTGCTGCTTTACCACTGTCCCAGTTATCTTGTGTGATACCGGCATGTGCTACTTTTTGGATGAACTCAGCATCAGGTTTTTGTATTTCTTTCGCGTTAATTCCGAAGGTAAGTGCTGATAATGCAACTGCCAAAAGTGAAATTTTCATAAATGATACCCCTTGTTGTGGTTGTGTTCATTTCTGTTCTATTGAACTAGTAATATACACATAAAATTTCATTTGTGAAGTGGCATGGAAGGTTTTTAGCTCTATTTTTGATTTCAAATGATGGTTTTAGGTGGTGTTTGAAATCATTTGTGATTTTTGGTTTCATTTTTGAGTTGCTATGGATATAAAAAAGCCAGCAATAAGCTGGCTGGTTTAATTTTAAGTCCGTGGGGGAGAAGCAATACTATGTAAGGGTCATTTCAACATCTATAAAAGGATAAGAGCATTCGAGCTTTTCCTGTAATTGTTTTTTTTCATTGATAAGAGTGTTTTGACTTTCAGGCTTAAGTGTCGCTAAATCTAAACCTATGACAACGAGGTAACTCGATCCTGTCTTTGATATGTGTAATGTCGTTATGTGATGCTTGGAGGCGAATAATTGCGATTCAACCCTAGACTTTATGTCTTGATAGCTTTCATTGTCTTGAAGCTTACCGCCAGCTAATTCGACAAAAGCTTCTTTCATTATGTTGATTGGCTGGGTAATCATCATAAGTGCCAAAGTAATAACAAGTATTGAGTCACCGATATAAAGAAGAGGCGAGAATTGGCTTGTCGGTTCTATGAACCCAATAACCACCAAAATTGCACCTGTCGACGCTGAAAGAATCCCATCAATGAATGATGATTTTTGGTCGACTTTAAGCATTGAGCTGTTGTTATTAATTCTTTTGTTTTGACTATAGTAAAAGAGCGACAAGCCCCAACAAATTATGACCATCGCGATAGCGTAGTAAATGATAATTCCAGTTTTGATTGGTTCTATTGCAGCTCCTTGCCAATAGCTTAAGACTTTTGAACCATTGCTGCTAATCGCTGATACCACTACACCAAGAAGTAATAAACCTTTCATCAAAGAGTATAAAGCCTCTGCAACATACAGTCCGAAAGGGAATGTGTCGGATTTTTTTGATTTTATTTTCGTAATTTTTAAGGCGACAAGAGTAGTAATGAACAGAATAAAAGACATGTTTCCGTCTAAGAGGAGTGCCTCAGAACCTGATAGGTTAAAAGCCGCCCAACCAGAAATAGCCATAACTAAGTTGGCTATTATGCCTATTATTAGCGCTCTTCTTTCTATGTGAGCGATTTGTTCTCTCATTTATTCATCCTGAAATCAAAAGTGATAATCACAATAGCAAGTATTTACCACATGAATCAAATTTGAACGTAAATGTGTTATTTGGATTCTAACTCTTTCGGATTAATAGGTGTACTCGTAGAGTTAATGAGCTAGTGAAATGCGTTTTACTACCTAATAAGTACTAAGTTTTAAAGGAAAAAACTTGATACAGATAGCATACCTTCAGCCCTTGGCATATACCGCTTGAACGTAGAAACAAAAGGGACTATCTTTCACTTGGTTTCATTTTTGATTTATTTTTAAATCTTATTCTCAAAGGCACATCATAAATGCAAGAAAATTACCAAGATCGAATCGTCTCATTGCTCAAAGAGCGTGGAGAAAATAATGCGACTCTTGCACAAGGCATTGGTAAAGGTAAAGCGACTATTGGACGTTATCTTTCGAGAGCTGAAAACAGAACTTATCCTAGCTTGGAAGAGCTTGAGGATATTGCAAAGTATCTAGACGTTGAAGCACATTGGCTGTGTTTCGGTATTGGTGAAAAGCACACTAATATTGAAACGATTAATAGCTTGAGCGGTTCTGAGGCGACGACAGTTAATGTTTATCGTAGAGGAGATGTTACGGAATTCCTCGATACTGGTTCTGCCCCTGTTTTTGATGTAATGCCGGTAAAGAAAGAACATGCGAATTGTTTTGCTGTGATTTATCCAGTTTTAGGTCCAATTGGAAAATCATGGGACTGTGCTGCTTTGATTGCTTGTGATCGACAGTGGGTGAACGACGATATTGTGTTAGCAAGAATCGGCACTAACCCTATCCCAGAGTTTTTTACGTTAGTAAAAGTCGCGGATACGATTAATGTTTGGTATGGCGATGATACAACTAAAAACCCAATTCAAACGATAAGTGAAGATGATATTGATGTGATTGGGGTCGCTTACTGGGGCACTTGGTCTAAAAGATATTAATGTTTGAAAGCTCTCTTTTTAGGGGGGCTTGGTTACATACATTTGAAGTGACGAGTATCAGTGTATTTGTTACTTCAAAACTCTAGTACTAGGTATTATTTAGTTAAACATTTAACCCAAGTGATTTTCTAAAGTACTTGGGGTTTTTCTCCCTATTTTACTGTCGTCAAATTTGAGCCCTGCAATACTCAAACTTGATCTCTCAATTATGAGAGCCTCATAGCATTGAACCTACACGGTAAAACATTCTATGAAACTATTACTTATCTTTCCTTTGGCGTTATCAATTATCAGCCCTACTGTGCTCGCAGAAGAACTCGATATGAGCGATCCCACGGCAATTTACTCTTCCGTTGGCACCAGTTTTACATCTGATGGTGAAGTGGACGTGAGTGCGGGCTTCGCATGGGGCGAACACCTACTTTCACTTGAAACCAAGCAGGGGGCTGATGCATTGAGTGCGCGTTACGCATGGATGACAGAGGGGAAGGGATTATATGCAGAAGGCTACTTTAATCATGAAACAGACACACAATCCGCTAGTTTAGGCTACATCCATACTTTTCAGGTTCATGAGAAAATTAAACTCTACCCGTTGGCTATGGTGGGAGTGAACAGCAATGATGTAACCGATAAGACAATAGCAACGGGCACACTGGGCATGTATAGCCGTGTTGATATTGGCAGTGGTTTTCATTTGGGGGTAGACCCTTTCTACACCGTGGGTGAAGGGGATTACGACAGCTTCTCTGTTGATAGTTTTGTCGGCAAACAAATAGATAATCACAGAGTTAGGGTTGGTGTGAATTCGGCCGAYGAAGAAATGTACTTTAAGTGGCAAATGGCGTTCTAACGTTTGCTGGCTAAAGGGAGACTCAAACTTATCGGCTATTATCTCAAATCAAAGTAGCGGTCGAGAATGTGCGGGATGGTTCCCTGATCTTTCAATTCCACAAGTACCTGCTTTAGCTCGTCTCTTTGCTGTTGAACTACGTGTTCGTTACATACCAAGAACAGATCAAATTCAACAAAAACCAAAGGTTTACCGAAGACACTAGCAGGTATATCGAGAATTTTTGCGGCATACAATAGCGAGGGGATTGCGCCTGCAACACTGTCTACTCGGCCTGCTGCGAGCATTTTCACTCCATTTGAGTATTCACGAACGGAAATCTTGTTGAGAGATTCATCTTGCTGGAACTCCCTATCAAACATTATGCCTAAAGGAACGGCGATGCTCTTATCCTGTAAGTTGCTGTAGCTTTCTATTGATATGTCTGCTGCGGGCAGTACTCCTGCTTCTAGCCTGAATCCAATGGGCTCGATAAGGTCGTAGTTGTCGGCAATAATTGGCGTTCCCGCAACAATGGTGCATACAGGGTAAGTTTGATCGAGCTGAGTGAGAATTCGCTTGGTTGGAATGATTTGCGGCGTAGAGAGAGTGATTAATGGAGTCTCTGAAGTTTCTGATTTTAGCTTATTGGCGATGTCGAAAAGCACGCCTGTCTCTTCATTGGCATCACTTTTGAACCCATAAGGGACTTGTTCCATTATGACGAATTCGATCACTGCCTCTTGCGTTTGGCTGAACGCTGAAACCGAAAGGGACATCAGCGTGCATAATACAGCTGCATTTACTCGTTTAAACGTGAACATAGCTTATATCATTGATTCCTATTGCAATAATAATGCGTAAACAAAGAGTCATCTGACTTTTAATGGCGTTAATGATAGTTGATAAGGTTGTAAATAACTATCCCTCTTCTCAATGTCGATGCTATGGGTACGATATAAAATCGTATATGATGAAATTTCATACAGCACTAATGGAAGGGTGAGGTTTCAAATGAAAAAAGTGGGCAGCACAATTGTTCTAGAAAAGCATAAATCGACTTGCCATTGTGGTTCGGTGGAGTTGGAACTTACCTTACCAAATGGAATTGAGAATCCCCGTCGCTGTGATTGCTCGATTTGCCGACGTAAGGGTGCTGTTGTGGGTTCGATTCAATTGAGTGGTATTAGAGTCGTGAAAGGAGCGGACGTTTTAAAGTTGTATCAATTCAATACCGGTACTGCGAAGCACTACTTCTGCTCTCTGTGTGGTATTTATACCCATCATCAACGCCGTTCAAACCCTCAGGAATATGGTTTTAATATTGGTTGTCTGGAAGGGGTGAACCCTTTCGATATTGAAAATGTAGTCACAAATGATGGGGTCAATCACCCTTCAGATAGATAACCTATGACCGACCAACATTAATACTTGGCACTTTAACGATTAGGTTAGCTGAGAGCCCTTCAATAAAAGGAATTAACAATGTCAGAATATAGCGCCCTGATCCGTTGGAATAGAGCTGACAATGAAATATTTAGCGACAACAAATACAGTCGTGGCCATACATGGGAGTTTGATGGAGGTGTCGTAGTTCCAGCTTCTTCTTCACCACATGTTGTTCCATTGCCTCTTTCTGTGGAAGCAAACGTTGACCCAGAAGAGGCGTTTATCGCAGCTTTGTCGAGTTGCCATATGCTCGTTTTTTTATCGATAGCTGCCAAACGTAAATACATTATTGAAGAATACATTGATGATGCTGTTGGTGTGTTAGAAGAAGACTCTGACGGACGAACTTCAGTTACTCGAGTGATGCTACGACCTAGAATTATTTTTTCAGGAGAGCGTCAACCAAGCCGTGTTCAATTGGAAAAACTGCATCATATATCCCATGAAAATTGTTTTATTGCTAACTCTGTGAAAACGGAAATTACTACAGAGATCATCATGACGAGCAGTGAGTAATCTCTACTGACACGTACTGTCAGTAATTGCTGGTAGGGTGGCATTTAATTTATGAGAACAGGGAATCAATCATGTCAGAACTAAATCAAGCCACAGCACAATGCTTATGTAAAAAAGTCACGGTAACGGCTGCCAATATCAACCCCAAGTTTACTGCTTGTCACTGCCAAATGTGTAGGACATGGGGAGGAAGCCCGTTAATGGCAGTGCAATGTGGGACTGATGTTTCGTTCGAGGGGCAAGAGTTTATAAAGGAATACGACTCTTCAGCTTGGGCAAACAGAGGCTTTTGCTCGAATTGTGGTACGCATTTATATTACCGACTGAAAGCGACAAACAGTTATAATGTGCCTTTAGGACTGTTTCCGGTTATCGAAAACCTAGAAATGGATATGCAATACTTCATCGATAAGAAACCTAGCCATTATTGCTTTGCTAATGAAACGAGAGAAATGACAGAAGAAGAGATCTTCAAGTACTTTTCGTCTCAGATGTAGCCTATTTCTGTCACCGATATTGCTCAGGTACACTTCACCACTTTATCTTGGAATTAAATTTAGATGCGTAAAACAGATAAGAAGATCGACAACCAATTAAGGGATACGTTGACTGATATTTGCGAGGGGACGTTAAAAGGTTACGAAGGCTTTCTGTGGGTGACCCATCTAGCTAATTTTTCTAACTTTCCACAAAGTCTTAAAATTGTATGTGTATTTGAGACTAACCAGCAGCGAGATGAATTTTCTCAGCATCAGCAGCAAGTGAATAACGTGATAAAGAATGCGCTGTCTCAGGTTGGAATTACACTCAAGAATATAGAAAAGCATGTGAAGTATGATACGCAAGAAAACTGTGATCGAGAGAACCGAGGTAAGTGGGATTTGAGGCTTTAGTTCGAATTGAAGTGAGCCCTGACCGAGCTTCTAACTTGGTTTAAGTAATAAAAAGCCCGCCTAATAATACACTATTTAACAATAGGTCCATTATTAGGCGGGCTCTTTTTATTCACTAGACAGCTATTAAGCGTTGGCTACTTTTACACGAATAGTGTTTTGGCCAAAGCTTGATAGGTTTAAGCTATTAAGTGCTACTTTAGCTTCGTCGTCATTTGGCATTTCAACAAAAGCAAAACCTTTCGAGTAACCAGTTTCTTGATCGAGTACTAAGTTGCATGCAGCAACAGAACCATGTTCTGAGAATAAAACACGGATTTCTTGTTCTGTTGTTGAGCGAGATAGGTTGCGCACTAAAAGTTTCATAATTAACCATGATATTTGAATTTACTCTCGCATTGTCTCAATCTTTTGGAACGAGACCAAGCGATTAATCATGTTAAATAACTAAAGGTGACTTTTTACAGTGTAAATGCTTAAGATAGATGAAGAGATCGAGCTTAAAGCAAGAGCCGTTCAATTTTTTCAAAGGGATAATATGGATATTAAAATTGATGACTTAGAAGGACGCGGCGTGGTTCAGTTACTTGAGGATCACCTTGCTGATATGTTTGCAACATCACCAGCAGAAAGTGTCCATGCGTTGGATATTGACGCGCTGAAGCATGAATCTATCACTTTTTGGAGTGCCAGTGATGGTTTACAAGTTCTGGGCTGTGTTGCGATAAAAGAGCTCAATGAATCTCATGGTGAAATCAAATCAATGCGTACCTCAGAAGCTGCCAGAAACCGTGGCGTTGGTACGCAACTTCTTAAGCATATTCTGCAAGTCGCTAAGCAACGAAATTATCAGAAATTGAGTTTAGAAACGGGATCTATGGACTATTTTAAGCCAGCACGCTCTCTGTATGAAAAGCATGGTTTTAGATATTGCGTACCTTTTTCTGATTATCAACTTGATCCCCATAGTCAATTTATGACCATAGACTTTTTGCCGGATGGGAAGGTGTCGAATGAGAAACGGTCTAATTAAGTTATGGGTTCTTTATGAATCAGCCATACATCGTTATTTTTGATGGTGTGTGTAACCTTTGCGATGGATCTGTTCGTTTTATTATTAACAGAGACCCAACCGCTAAGTTTGTATTCACGCCCATGCAAAGTGAGCATGCCCAAACCCTTTTAAAGAAGCATAACCTTAGCGAGCTAACGCTTGATAGTGTGGTATTAATTAAAGGAGAACGTAGCTTTATCCAAAGTGATGCCGCTATTGAAATAGCAAAAGAGCTCCATGGGTTTTGGCGATGGCTACGAATCTTCAAAATCATTCCTGCGCCTATTCGTAACTTCCTTTATCAATGGGTCGCTAAAAACCGCTATAAAATTTTTGGTCGGAGGGATGTGTGTATCGCTCCTTCTCCCAATGTTCGCAAGCGCTTTTGGATGTAAGTATTTCTTTGGGGTTAAGTTTATTCAGTGTGTAAGATAGAGTAACTATCCCGCACCGCAACCTTCGAGAGAGCACCATATGCCCCAATCAATCCAACAAAAAATTGGCAATATTGCCCTCGTGGTAGAAAACTACGATGACGCCATTGCCTTTTATACTCAAAAGCTGGACTTTTCTTTAGTCGAAGATACCGATCTTGGCGGCGGAAAACGTTGGGTTCAGGTATCACCGCCAAACTCGACGGGCACTAATCTGCTTTTGGCTCAAGCGAGTACCGAAGAACAGCAAGCTGCGGTAGGAAACCAAACCGGTGGACGTGTCTTCTTATTCCTACAAACCAATGACTTTTGGCGTGACTACAACAGCATGAAAGAGAAAGGCGTTATTTTTAATGAAGAACCACGAGTGGAAGAGTACGGTACTGTGGTTGTATTCCAAGACCTTTATGGCAATAAATGGGACTTATTGCAACTTACCACCTCACTATAATTCCGAGAGTCATCAAAGCTAACCTGTTGAACTTTATGGGTTAGCTTTACTAAATACCCTGCCTTACGTCACACCGATTAATCGAAATAAACAATCTTAATTGCTTTATCCATTCTTGTATTTTATAAATCTAGCTCTTGTTATGTAATCCGTTGAGTATATTAGTTTTACTAACCTTTCAGTCAATGGAGAATCATAGTGAGAAGTAAAAATAATCACAGACATAGTTTGATGAACGCTCTCAGAGTTTATCGGCCGTACATGGCAGATGATTTTGAAATAACGTCAACCGAATTTATCATCAGGAAAGACAGTTATCGCTTAAATAAGATCAAGCGTGTTGAAGTGAAGCGGCTAGGGGTTAAAGATAACTTAGTTAGGTTCTTTAGCTTAGCCTTGTTACTTTCAGCGGCAACATGGGCATTTGCTCCTGGTTTTGGTTGGATAGCAATGGCGGTGAGTTTGCTGCTTGCGCTTATTTCCATGAGAAAGTTTGAGCTTCGCGCAGAATTTCAAGGAACAGATGAAACTGGTGATCATTGGGCTTCTCTAGTGCGTTGCTGCACGGAAGAGGAATTTCACATATTGCGGTCACTACGTTCTGATCTTGTCAGTAAGTTGTAACTAAAAGGCTCATCATTTTGATGAGCTTTTTTATATCGTTGACGTTATTTTTCATTAGTTGATCTTGTAAGGAGTACTTATGATTTTGAATCACATTTCAATTGGGGTTAAAGATGTTACGGCGGCCGTTGCGTTTTATGATGAAGTGCTCGCGCCACTAAATGTCGAACGCTCGCATTTAATCGAAGGGGCTGCCGCAGCGTATGGAGCGCAGTTTGAGTTTTGGGTCAGCCTTCCCCACTCAGGTCATGCTTCGGTAGGCAATGGAACTCATGTCGCTTTTAATGCCCCAACGGCATCTGCGGTTGATGATTTTTATCTCGCGGCATTAAAGGCCGGTGGTCAATGTGTTGGTAAGCCGGGTTTACGCCCTGAATACGCAGAAAACTACTACGCGGCGTTTGTCACTGATTTAGATGGCAACAAAATTGAAGCCGTTTTTATGCCAATGTAATGATTTTTAACGTGGCTAATGGTAAGGAGAGGGTATGAAATATGGAAGTGTAAGACTAGAAGGCAACCAGGTTTATAGCGTCGGAAACCCTCTGCCTATTAGCGTCAACAATATTGAATATATGTATGTCAAAATCAATGACAGCCCTGCGAAAATCAAACGTTCAGCTCTGCTCGCTGCATTAGTGAGTGCCGCGTCATTCATTCTATTTCCTATTATTGCTCTCATCATATTTCCTATCGTTTACTCACTGTGTTTTTATCGAATTAAAACGTACGAGCTGCGTGTATTTATTAATAACGGCTCAGGTTTTGGTTCTAAGGAATCATGCCTGCATAGTTCAGGCTACCGCGATGAATACGATAGCTTGATCGAACAAGTTAAAGCTTTAAAAGAAGCTCAATAAAGAGTACTTATATACCCAGACTGACTATTCGGTTTTAGTTTAGGGTTTAAGTAGGAATGCAATGAAACAGCCGATTACAGGTTATCACTTAGATGAAGAAGGGGACTGGGTTGCACAACTGGCATGTGGGCACTTTCAACATGTTCGTCATCAGCCTCCTTTTATATGTCGGCCATGGGTAGTGACGGTTGATGGTCGAAATTCAATGCTCGGACATCAGTTGTCGTGCAAAAAGTGCGATTTAGGTGCTCCTAAGGACAAATTGTGAAAAATTTACAGCCAATAGAGATCAAATCTTTTGTGCCATCGAAAGATTTCGAATTATCCAAGCGCTTTTATCAAGCTATAGGGTTTGAAATGGCATCTGAGTTTGGTGAGGTGGCTTATTTTAAAAAAGGCCCTTGTGCTTTCTTGCTGCAAGACTTTTATGAACAGGCTCATAGTGATAATTTCATGATGCACCTTTTGGTCGAGGATGCTGAAAGTTGGTACGAGCATGTCAAAAACTCTCTTGAATCTAGCGACTTTAGCTTTAAGTTATCAGATCTAGTATCCCAACCATGGGGAATGTTGGAGTTTTGTTTAACAGACCCAAGTGGCGTTCTTTGGCGTATAGCCGAGAACAAATAGCCTTTATGTCTGGCTCTTTCTCATGATGCTTTAATGGAGTGAGCGTGTGAACTTAGCCTTAGAGGTTCTTAGCCCAGAAGACAGCGAGCGGCGCTTTGAGGTGGTCAAGCAAGGGCTTATTAGCCATGTTGAAAGAGTCTTTGGTTGGGATGATGGCTTCCAGCGTGATCGCTTAGATAATGACTATCAAGCTGACTGGTTTCATTGGATCAAGCTAGATGAACAAGAAGTGGGGCTAGTTTGTTTCAAGCCTTACGAAAGTGCTTACCACATCCATTTATTGATAGTTCGACCTGAATTTCAAAGTTTGGGCATTGGACTTCAAGTCATGTCCTATCTTCACCGGCGAGCAAAACGAGAGAGTAAAACTCATATTACATTGTCGAGTTTCATYGATAACCACGGTGCCATTTCGTTCTATCAGAAGCTAGGCTATCAAATTACGGAGTCTGAAGAGAACTTTGTTACTATGAGTGTGAAGCTTTAAACTCAACATCGTTTATTCAAAGAAGGAGCTTGGTTATCCAACTTAAACTGATTCATTCAATAGAGCATGGCTCGGCACTTTGTGAACCACTATTTGACTTGCTTTCAAAACATCAACCTGAATATCAAAGAAGTCTAATTCCAGATCTGACTTTTATTGATGTCATGGCGCACAATAACCATGGCATCGTAATTCAAAAGGTTTCTCATATTGAAGCCAACCAGTATCAATGCCAATACAGCTACGATTGGGAAATATTTAACGGTTGTTTAGATATGCATGAAACAGGCGTTGAGCGCAATAAAGTGAAATTCATAGTTACCGAAGAAGGACAAGTTGAATTCGATCTAAATGCCTTCCAAGATCGTGATACGCTCAATGAATTTTGATCTCGTTGCGGCTGAAAGCTTTAAGCCATCTCAGCTCGTCTTTACTCGGTATAAAGGGTTGATTGGTTTATCGACAAAATAAGCCCACACATGGTCATAAACAGCATGTTGGTTTGGGAATGGCGCTAATTGTTTTGCTTCTTCCAGGGTGCACCATTGGTAGTCCGTGTGCTCTTCATTCAACTCAACGTCTTGATTCGCTGGGCATAAAGCCACAAATACCGGAATTAATTGAATCACATTGATGTGGGCTTCATAAAACTGCTCTAGAAACTGTGCGTTATACAAGTCAGTCGTATGAATTTGTGTCTCTTCCTGAAACTCTCTCACTATTGCCTGCCATCCTGTTTCCCCTTGCTCAATAGAGCCCGCAACGTGGCACCAAAACTCTCCCTTTACGCGTTTCATTAATAGCATTTTCATTTCACCATTAATTTCAGATAGTGCAACGCCAGACACAATAGACGTATTCAATGGGATCATGATTTCTCCTTTAAGTCGTTGTATAAAATAATGTTTTAGCATGGTTTTATGCTTACTAAACATCAGTAAGAGAGCGATGCTAACACAGCTTGATTGGCTATTACGGTAAATTGTTTGGGCGAGTAGAGAAGTGTGAAGAAGTCAGATAAAAGAGAGGTTTTTGCGTAGGGGAATTTGGCTTTGCGCTTGTTTGTATATAAAAGAAAGGAAATAACACATAGAGCTAAAATAAGGGTAGCTCTATGCGTCAGTACTTAAAAGGTATCAATGATGATGCGACTTAGATGTAGTACGCTTCAACAGTGCCTTTTAGAGTGATTAGCATCGGTTGACCACGGCGGTCTAAAGCTTTAGGTGAAGGGATTTTTACCCAACCTTCGCTGATGCAGTATTCTTCAACATCAGTACGCTCTTTACCGTTTAGACGAATACCAATAGCGTGCTCAAAGCATTCTGCTACGTGGTGTGGGCTACGTGGGTTACCTGCAAGGTGATCCGGTAAAGCTGGCTTTGCGTTGTTATCGCTCATATTCATGACCTGAAGTATGTAAAAAAGTGCGCCATTGTAGACAATGCTTGACCTCCTCACAAGGGCTGCCATTGGTTCTCTTATCGTTAGTTACGTATCGATAAAACGTAGCCTCGATTTTTGCTCTATAGCTTTTGGATATCACTTTTAGGATCTACTAAGTATGAAAATTGTAATTGCACCAGACTCGTTTAAGGAATCATTGAGCGCTGTTTCGGTAGCTGCATGTATTGAGAAAGGTTTTCGCGACATATTTCCAGAGGCTGAATACGTAACGTTGCCTTTGGCTGATGGTGGAGAAGGGACGGTGGATGTGCTGCTGCAAGGTTTAAAAGGGAAGAAACGAACTCATCAAGCGGAAGACCCTTTAGGGGAGTTGGTTAATGCTGACTGGGCAATGTTAGCTCCTTCAGAGCGTAGTCCAAACAAAACAGCTCTTATAGAAATTGCTGCGGCATCTGGTTTGGACTTGATCGCGCCAGAGCAGCGTAATCCGTTGGTGGCTTCTTCGTTCGGTACTGGGCAACTGATTCTCGAAGCAATAGAGCAGGGTGCTCAAACTATTATTTTAGGCTTAGGTGGTAGTGCGACCAATGATGGCGGTGCGGGTATTGTTCAAGCTCTGGGTGGTCGCTTGCTAGATAGTAAAGGGCAAGAGCTTAACCGAGGCGGCGCTGCATTAGCGGATTTAGCATCGATTGAGCTTGCAGGTCTAGATTCGCGCTGTGCCGATATTGAGCTTATCGTGGCGTGCGACGTTGATAATCCACTGTGTGGTGATAAGGGTGCAAGCTATATATTCGGCCCGCAAAAAGGAGCGACTCCGGAACAAGTTTTGATGCTTGATAGTGCGCTAACAAACTTTGCTGACGTCGCTGAAACGCAAGGTTGTGTTAGTGGCGAGCCAATGAGTAAACGCACTGGCTATGGCGCAGCAGGTGGAACACCAATGGGACTCGGTTTGTTATTCAATATGCAAATTAAACCTGGTATTGAGATGGTGCTCGATGTATTACAAGCAGATGAGATACTGAAAGGTGCTGACCTTGTGATTACGGGCGAAGGGCAAATGGACAACCAAACCCTGCAAGGAAAAACACCTTACGGCATTGCCAAGCGTGCGAGTTTACAAGGTATTCCAACCATAGGTATTGCCGGGTCTCTGGGTACTGAAGTAGAGGCTTTGTATGGTGAAATGAGTAGTTTGTTTGGAACGGTTCGGTCACCGCAAAAACTTGAACAAGTGCTAGAAGAAGCAGAGCTAAATTTGAGACGTACCGCGAGAAATATAGCCGCTACATTACAGATTGGCCGCCAATTGAGGTGTTAAATATTCTTCATGTGTGATTGCGAATCCAAATAAAAAAACGCCACTATCGAAGTGGCGTTTTTGTTATTAAATACAGAGTGATTTATTGTTAACAATAAATGTTCAGCTAGTTTGGAAAGAGGCTTCTACTTGCTTTAAAGCGCGCTGATATATTGTCCACGCACACGCACCAGCAAGTACATTACCAATCATTCCGCCCCAGAAAAGCCCTTCTATTCCTGCAAGCTGTGAACCTACCCATAAGCAAGGTAAGAAGAACGCAAAGAGGCGTAATGTCGAGATAGTCAGTGCTGTATAGGATTTACCAAGAGCATTAGAAATAGACACCATCAACATGCAAATACCCAATGGACCTAAGCTAATTGGCACAATGAGTAAGTGGTAATTTAGGATAGTGGATACTTCCTCTTCACTGGTCATCAAATTGGCTAAACCATTTGAAAATACCCATGTTGCTACTGCAATCACCAGCTGGAAACCTAAAACAAAACCCGCGGCAATTTTTACGAGCTTGCGAATATCATGCAGGTTCTTTTCACCTAATAGGCGACCAACCATTGGTGGCATCGACATTGTGAGCGCCAGTACAGACACAATCGCGAAAAATTCAAAACGAGAACCCAATGCCCAAGCTGCGACAGCGGCTGTGCCGTAGCCGGCTAATAGCTTGGTCGCGAACATTGAAGATACAGGGGGTAGCAGCTGACTGATCATTGCAGGCCCCATGATGTTGGCAATTGAGTTGACGCTCTGTTTGATGTCTAGGTCATCCCAATCAAAAGTCAGCCAGTGCTTTTTGGCAACTTTAGGCGCGACCACAAAAATACCGATACCAAAGGCTAATACGGTTGCAATCGCCGCTCCGTTAATCCCCATGTCCAAAGTGAATATAAAAATAGGATCAAGGATCAGGTTTAATATACTGGTGATAATCATCATTGTGCCCGGCAACATGGTATTGCCATTTGCTCGACACACGCTGTAGTAAAAATAGAGCAAGGCACCAGTCCATGTACTGGCGAGCCAATAAACCCAGTAGGAATCAACAATCGGTAATACGGTTTCTGGTGCATCCAATAGCAATAGGATGGGTTCACGTAGTAAGTAGATCAGAACTGAGAAAACAGCGACGCCAATACTGCCCATTACGATAATTAAGCCACCGAGTTGCTTAGCGTAACGTGTTTGATTTGCACCAATGGCTCTGGCAATAATCGCGGTGGTGGCAATGCCTAAGCCAACCTGTAAGCCAATGATGATCATTTGGATGGGTAAGGTGAAGCCTTGAACGGCAAGTGGGAGTACACCTAATTGGCCGATAAAGGCACTATCAATCAGCTGAAAGCTCATTAAAGATAGAACCCCAAAAAGCATGGGCCAAGTCATTGTAAATAGCTGCTGTCCCAAAGAACGTTGGGGCGTATCAGTGATAGAAGTCATTACCGTTTTATATCTATGGTTTATAGGGGGAGCATAGTGCCTCAAGTTCTATAGATACAGGGAACACTACATTATGGAGGAAAGGATAACGCACGGTTATTTTTATACCAGTGATTTTAAGGCAGAACACTTTGGTATATTTGATTGAATTTTGGAGAGTGAGTTCTTAGTTCAACCCAACTCGTTCCAGTGGTAGACTCTAACGGTATTTAATTTCATAGTTAAAAGGTAATGAGATGAACCCAATTATTGCATTGTTGAAAGAAAACAATATCAGCGACGAGCAAATCAGCGCTATTTTTCAAGAGCTGACTCAAAACCCTCTAGCAGCAATGGCAACGATTAGCCAACTAGGTTTACCGCAAGACAAGCTTCAGCAGTTGATGGCTCAAGTAATGCAAAACCCTGCGCTAATCAAAGAAGCAGTAGAAGAGCTAGGTCTAGATTTTTCTAAAGTAGAAGAAGCGAAAGAAAAGCTGCAACAACAAGAAGGTTAATCCTTTCTCGTTAAAATTTAAAAGGCCGTTAGAACACCAATATGGTGAAATCTAGCGGCCTTTTTTCGTTTATACGCCTGAGGTTATCGATTATTAGAAGCGAGCTTACCTAACGAGGCGATATGGTTTTTGAAGTGGAAAATCAGTTAACTTTCGTCATCCAAGATTGCTACAGCACGCGTCCAACCTGCTGACGCCCCGCGTATTTTTACCGGGAAGCACGAAATCGTGAAGCCCGTAGCTGGCAAAGATTCCAAGTTATGCAGCTTTTCTAAATGGCAATACTCCATTTCTCTCCCAGCTTTGTGCCCTTCCCAGATGATGGAAGCATCTTGGCTTTGCTGATATTTCTTAGCTGTATGAGCGAAAGGTGCATCCCAGCTCCAAGCATCGGTTCCTGTTAGTTTCACACCTTGCTCTAAGAGGTATAGCGTGGCTTCAAAGCCCATTCCACAACCACTAGAGACATAATCATTATGACCGTAACGCTCACCTGCTCGGGTATTTACAATGACGATATCCAGTGGCTGCAATGTGTGATTAATGCGCTCAAGTTCATCTATGACGTTTTGTTTCGTCACAATGTACCCATCGGGGAAATGTCGGAAGTCTAGCTTTACTCCACGCTGAAAACACCACTCTAGCGGTACTTCATCAATGGTAATGGCTCTTTCGCCGCGATTCATCGTTGAGTGAAAATGATAAGGGGCGTCCAGGTGGGTACCGTTATGGGTGTTCAACTCTACCTTTTCCATCGCCCATGCTTCGCCATCGGGAAGATCTTGTTTTTGTAAGCCAGGGAAGAAAGGCTCGATCTGAGAGAAGGTTTCGTTGTGATCGAAGTAGTTGATGGTGGGCTGGTAACCCACCGGATCCGAAATGATGTCATTCTCTAAATAGATCGACAGGTCAACAATTTTTCTAGCCATGATACCGCCCTTTATTGGAATTATGGACGGTAACCTACATGAAACAAGATGATTAATAAACACACGGATAAAACAACCTGCTCATACTCACATAACGGTGTGTACGAACTCTTCAATCTTTAAGGCGTTAAATTTGCCTCTAGCAGTCGCTGATAAAAGCACTTTGCTGCTGGTCCTGTCTTTGAACCTTTAGGTAAGGTGATATGCAGAGGCACTTGATACTTTTCACTTTGCTCGACTTTGAGCACCGTAAGCTGACCGTGGTTACGCTTGGCAATGATGTGTTCAGGCAAGCGGCAGAACCCGACGCCTTGTTCGATAGCACGAAAAGCGTGGTCAAAGTTATCTACGGTGATGCGCTGATTAGCTTTTAGCCAGCCTACGTTCTGCGTTTTCTCTTTTTCCCCCAAATCTCTAATCACTACTTGACTGTGTGTAGAGAAATCAGCCAAACATACGTTTTTCTGATTGGCTAATGGGTGGTGGTTTGCCACAACCGGTAACATTGTCGTTATTGAGAATGCTTCAGCAGGGTAGTTGGTAATTGGCAGAGTGATTATCGCGATATCGGCTTGTTCGCTTGTCACCATTTCTGATGTTTTCGACAAAGATGTTTCTATCACCTGAATTGAAGTCGCGCTGTTTTGTTTTAAGTACTCCGCCATTGGTCGATAAAGCAAAGTCGGATCACAGAGGTGATCTATGGCTATCGTGATCTCTGACTCGACCCCAGCAGACAGCTGCTGGCTAAGATCTTCCAATTCTCTCGCTTGCTCTAACATGCTGGTGGCTCGGCGCAGCAGTGATTTACCTTGTTCGGTTAAAGTTGCACGTCGCCCTTTGACTTCAACCAGCTTTACGCTGAGTTGGTCTTCAAGTTTTTTGATTGAGTAGATAAGCGTCGTGTGGCTTTTATTCAGTGATGCTGCGGCAGCTTGAATACTGCCTGCTTTATCCACTTCTTGCAGTGTCGCCCATTGTTCTAATGTGCTTCGTAATCTCACAATACCAACCTGTCAGTTTTTTAGACATTATGACGCAATATTATGAACTTTTCTGTCGAATTTCTATGTTCAATAATAGCTCCAACAAACAATAAGGCGCAATTGGCGTCACTATGGAGAATATCGAATGAACGTACAAACACCAAAACTACTGCAAGTTGACTTCGAATATCAGGGCCCTATGGGTGAAGAAATGTCTAATGCCTTAGTTGGTTTAGCCAACTCAATTAATCAAGAACCCGGTTTAATTTGGAAGATTTGGACGGAAAGTGAAGCGAAGAAACTAGGTGGTGGTATTTACTTATTTGAAGATGAAATCAGCGCAAAAAATTATTTAGAGATGCACTCTGCACGATTAAAAGAAATGGGAGTGCCTGAAGTACGAGGCATCATTTTTGATGTGAACCAACCTCTAACGGCGATTAATCAGGGACCTGTTAGTTAAGTTTGTAGAACCGACAAATGGTTAACCAGAATCTATAGGCGCAAAGCTTATTCACTTAACATCTATCAACAATAAGCGTCTTAGCTTATAAGGTCAGCGTTATGAACAATCGAACTTTTTTCACTGTGCACGGTGCAATATACACGGCGTTTGCATTGGCTTTGTTTTTTCTACCGTCTGTGATGTGGCCTATGTATGGCGTGGAAATTAACGACCAGTATGCCTACTTCTTGTCGCAACACACCAGTATCTTTCTTGGAGGCATTGCTGCGGTAAGCCTATTTCTTCGAGGGATTGAACACACCGAAACGCTTCGTCAGTTACTTAAAGCGTTGGTAGTAACCAATATGTTAGGTGTTGTGATCACCGGTTATGCTGGGGTTAGCGGAATTTTTGTCGGACTTGGTTGGAGTGATCCTGCATTTTTCTTGCTGCTGACTGGGTTGAGCTACCGACAGTTGAAAAAACAGTAAAACACTACCCCATAGAGTTGGTGAGAAAGAAGAGAGTTTCCACCTTACGAGCGGTTTTTCTATCGTAAGGTGGTGTTCATACAAAAGCTGATTATTTGCTCTTGATTGGACTTAGCAGTTGCTTACCGAATACGTTAATTAGTGCACCAGTCACAATCAAGCCACCGCCTAGATAAGTCCAAATTGATGGAATTTCATTGAATATCCATACTCCAAGCAAAGCAGAAAATACGATTTGAACATAAGAGTAAGCAGAGGCTTTTCCTGCTGCTTGAGTTTGCATAGCTTTAGTTAGGCCGTATTGCCCTATTTGCGTGAATATACCCACTAAGATCAGCATGATAGTGATGTATAAGCTTGGCCAAACGAAGTTGTCCCAGATTAATAGAGTTGAGATAGGTAAAGCGACCAAAGGGAAGTAAAGGATGATGACTGAGCTGTCTTCCGTTTGGCTTAACTTTCTTACTATCACATAGGCGATAGAGCTGCCTAAAGCGCCACACAATGCCAGCATAATACTGAATATCGGCAGTTCGCTAGCGCTGGTGTTACTCATGCTCGGTTGCACCATCACAAGTAGGCCAGCCAAACAGAAAGCGATGCAGATCATGGTCGAATTTTGAATGCGCTCTTTGAGGAACAGCACACCCAGCAAGGCGGTAAATATTGGATGCACGTATTGGAGAATAGTCGCCTCCGCTAAAGGCAATGTGGTTACTGCGTAGTAAACACACATCAGTGCTGCTGTGCCCACCGCACCTCGAACAAACAGGAGCGGTTTATTATGCCCCCATACCGAGATCCCTTTACGCTTCACATCTACGTAGCTGATGATCAACGAGACTAATGCCCTTGCTGCAACAATCTCAAACACTGGAATGCCATAGGTGCTTACGTATTTTACGCAAGCCGACATGAATGCGAAGCCGAGGGCTGAAATAAGCATAAACCTAACCCCAACAGGGATCAGTGAAAGAGAGAAAGAAGGCATAAGAGTGTCGGTCAAGTTAAGGGGCAGGAATGATAGCTTAATTTGTAAGCGTTAACCTAAGAGTTTGTCGGTTAGCTAGGGAAAGCGGTGGTGAGTAGGGTTGAAGGTAAAGAGACTGGAAGAATAAATACACCGAATAAAAAAGAGCTGAGGGATAAACCACAGCTCTTTACGTTATCGTAAGACAAGTATTAGGCGTAATACCTGCTTCAATTTACACCGTAAATCGACCGACTAAATCATACAGTTGGTGAGCTTTTCCATTTAGGTCTTGGCTACCTGAACGGTTTTCGTTGGCTAAGCTCGCTGACTGGTTACTTTGGTCTGAAATTACTGTGATACGTTGAGATATCTCTTGGCCGACGTGGCTTTGCTCTTGAGTTGCCGTTGCAATCAAGGAGTTCATATCCATGATGATATCGATAGAGCCTTTGATTTTCTGTAGGGCATCTTTTGCTGAATTGGCTTCAGTTACTGCGCTGCCACTTCTTGCTTGGCTAGAGTCCATAGCTCTTACCGCGTTGTCAGAAGCGGCTTTAAGCTGCTCAATCATTTTATGAATTTCACCTGTACTTTCTTGAGTACGGCTTGCGAGTTTACGTACCTCATCGGCTACGACAGCAAAACCTCTACCTTGTTCACCAGCACGTGCTGCTTCAATCGCGGCGTTCAAGGCAAGTAGATTGGTTTGTTCGGCGATATCTTGAATGACAGCGAGAGAAGAAGAAATATTCTGAACATCACCTTCCAGTTTTGATATTACTTCACTGGCTTGCGCGACTTCGGTTGCTAAATCTTGAACCGAGTTTACAGCGGAACTTACGATGGTATTCGCTTCACTCACGTTATCTTCTGCATCTTTTGCTGAGTCAGCAGCTTGGTTCGCATTTTGTGAGATCTCATGTGCAGTAGTTGTCATCTCGGTCATCGCTGTTGCTACTTGGTCGGTCTCAAGTTGTTGCCCTGAAGCGAGTTCGTCAACTTGAGCGGCGCGATTCGACATGTTGTTGGTTTCATCAACCACTTGCTGCCCGACTAAACTGACCTTACCTATGATGTCTTGTAGGCTTTCGACGAAGGTATTGAAGTTTTTAGTTAGCTCATTGAATTCTGGAACGCTGGAAATTTCCATTCGTGCGGTTAGGTCAGCGTCGCCACTGGCGAATGAGCGAATGGAATCGTCAAACTTTTCTAGTGGCTTCATGATACTGCGGTTTACATAAACCGCGACAAAGCCAACTAATACAGCGATGACTAAGCAAAACAACCCTATAGTCGTTAAGCTGCTGTTTGCGACGGCTTTAGACTGAGCGTCCATCACTGTAATGGTTTGTTCTACATCATCTGTATAAAAGCCAGTACCAATCATCATGTCCCATTGAGGAAAGAATGCGGAATAGCTGAGTTTAGGTAGAGGTTCTGTTTGGTTAGGCTTTGGGAAGTAGTAGGTGGTGAACTTGTCGACTTTAGCATTCTTGATTAAATCTTGAATGAGGTAGTTACCTTTTTTATCTTGCAGATTAAAGAAGTTCTCTCCTAACCCCTTATCTGATTGCCCTTGTAAGACTCGAATGCCTTTAGAGGTATAGCCAAAGATGTAGCCATTTTTACCAAAGTTGATTTCTTTGAGTGTGTTGATTGCCTGCTCACGAGTTCCGTTGGCTGCAATGATAGGGTTTAGCGCGGTTTTGGCGATGTCGATGTAGTTTTTTAATTCGGCTTTCTTCATATCCATCATGCTGGCGCGTGTGGTTTGAATCTGTTTTTCATTGAGTTTGTTGAGTTCCATATAGGTCATTGCCATCATACTGATAGCAATAAGCAGTAACGGAACAATAGAAAGTATATAGAGTCGCTTGCGAATAGTTAGGCTCATAATGTGTAATCCCAATTTGTTCGTTCTGCGGAGCACGGCAGAACATTTTTCTTATACTGATAATTATAGTTTTAGCTTACCTGTAAAGTTTTGGGTGAAATGTGAACAAAATAGTGTTTATGATATTTCTCGACAATTATAAACTTGTTTTAAGTGACTGTTTTTAAAGTTTATTAGTCTAAAGTCGAATAGATAAATAGAAAAGCGGCTTTCATAAGCTCGCTTTTCCATTAAAGAGGGATTTATTGAACTGATGATGCTGGAGAGCCTGAGAGGCTACTCTTTAGCATCATCTTATTGGGTTAGATGACGGTGCCAACTGTCGTCGAGGTCTTGAAAACTGTAGATACAGAAGTCTTTACGATCGGTTAAGTAGTCATTCTCTACTTCATCTAGCAAGTTTGCGTGCTTTTCTGGGTCACTTCCATAAACAAGGCACAAAGTCGAAAAGTATCTTTGCAGGTCAAAACTGTGTTCGTCAATGTACTCGCCGAAATCATAATAATCAGGCCTATCGTCAGACTCAAAGGCAAACATATCAGCGGCACTGATTGCGGCATCGTCCCCATCTTCAATGTAGTTAATCATTAATACCGTAGCGAAGTTATCGACGGCATCTTCTTCCTTACCTAAAACCGCGATTTTTTGGTCTGCAATGAATGCGTGGCCAGCTTCATGCAGCAACGTATGAAGTAACGTATCTATCGCACCTAATTCTGCTGATTTACCGTATTTCTCGTCGTATTTATTTTTTGAAAAATAATCGATCGATTCTGCGTAGAAGGAGTAGGGGATGGAAACAGTATGGATCTCTGGATCGTACATTGGTCCTTCTTCTCCACCATACTGGATGGTGAGCTGTTGATTGAAGGGGAAACGTTCGTTAGAAAGCTCTACAACGGTTTCGTTAATACCACTTTGCTTTATTTGTTGTAAAAGTTGTTTTTCAGCTTTGCCTTGGGGTGATTGGTATTTGATGACGATATTATCGTCCGCCGGCATGCTGTCGTTATTTGCGAATAAGTTTGGGCTGAAGAGTAGGCTGCTAATACTTAGTAAGATGAATGGTTTCATTAGACCTCTTTATTATATTTATTTTGTGGACTTAGTATCACTTAACTAAGGCCTGACACTGAAGTTATACACTCTAGTTATAGTTTAGAAAACTAAGGACATTCAATGTTATTTATCGCTTATCTACTCCAACCTTGGGTTCATTAGGCACTGTTTTCTTATTCAATGGAAAAGAAGGTAGTGCTGCAGAGTTTCTTTGTAGCCGTAATTATTGGTAAAAAGAGATGAAAGAAATGACTCAAAAACACTGGTCTAAATTTCAGCTTCTTCATGAAGTTGTACAAAACAAAAACATTCATATCAAAGGCACTCACAGCTATTACAGCGACTGCTGGGATGACGGCTTTGAACACTCTGTGGTGCGTTACTTACACGGCGACATTGTGAGCAAAGAGTGGGAAGCGCGCTGGGAAATTGATCAGCTACATATAGGTGATTACGTTTGTATTGGTGCTGAAGCCGTGATCATGATGGGTGGCAATCATACGCATAGATCTGACTGGTTTAGCTTGTATCCATTTATGGATTTCATAGAAGAGTCGTACCAAAGCAAAGGTGACACCCATATTCAAGATGGCGCTTGGATTGGTATGCGAGCAATGATTATGCCTGGGGTTACGCTTGGGGAAGGTGCGATAGTCGCAGCGAACAGTGTGGTCACTAAGGATGTTCCTCCCTATGCGGTTGTTGGTGGCTCTCCTGCAAAGTTGATTAAATACCGCTTTGATAACGCGACAATTCAAGCGCTACTATTGATGGGTATTTATGACTGGCCGGCTGAGAAATTTGACGCATTAAAACGTCACTTATGCAGTGATGATTTAACCGCATTAAAGCAAGCTTTGAAGCGTTATCGTGCACCAGAAAGTTAAGCGCCTTTTAGCATGATAAGATAAATTTCGGTCGTGGCTTTTGCTGTGCTATACTCCGCGCCCCAATCCACATTGGCTTGCTTAAATCAGGAAATCTATAATGAGTGATAAAAACGAACTTCAACAAGTTAACAACCGTCTAGACAAGTGCCGTCATAAACTTGCGGCAGCAAAAGAGCGTAAAGATGGTTCTGTTATTCGTCAATTTGAAGACGAAATTAAAAAGTTGAACAAGAAAATCGCTCAGCTTAAACACAAACAAAGCTTCGATGTAAACCAAGAGCGTAAGTCTCTAATCGATATGCCGTTTAAGCGTGAAATCACTAAAGCAGAGCAAGCGGATATGGGCAAACTGAAGAAGTCAGTAAAGGGCTTAGTCGTTGTGCACCCTATGACGAAAGTTGGTAAAGAACTTGGTCTGAAAGTGATGACAGGTTTTGCACCTAAGAAATTCTAATTATCGTCAAGATAATCAAAAAAGGAGCTATGTTTAGCTCCTTTTTGCATTCTTACGGGCAAATAAAAACGCTGCTATGCTGAAACTGAAAGAAAAGAGTTGTTAACTCTGAGTTTGAAAGTAGTCACAAAAACGCAGTCGATTTATAAATCTTAACCTGCCGCTAACATTACCCCCCTAACGTTAGGTAGGTTAAGGCACTTTTGACACATGAACTAATATCAATAAATAGGACGACATAAGCAGGTATTGACCAGTAATCAAACTCATTAGGGAAGATGAGACATAAATAATTAGAGGTTATATGAA
>NZ_JAKJSW010000306.1:0-3749 GCF_050337375.1 Vibrio makurazakiensis
CCTATTTGTGACTAAGTTTATGTCTTGTAAGAAACAAGGGTTACAAGTTTTATTGATAAACCTAATTATTCTAATCCCTATTGTTTTGTTTGGTAGTACGCATAATTTTTCAGGTGAAGTGAGTAATCTACTTGGACGATTTTGGGGGATAATCACCCATTCTGCAGGTAGCAGCGGTTTCTTGATAACTCTATTCGTGCTGTCGTTATTGGTGCTAACCTTAAAGTTGCCATTCAAACGCCTTGTTTGTCTAGGGATGCAATTAGCTATTTTGTTGGTGCTAAGCTTTGCCGCAAAAACGACCCTTAAAAGTACTACTGAAAGCCCAAGGCCGTATACCGAGTTTTTAGCTCAGCAAGGCGTTATCGCAAGTCCTCAAGCCTTTTACGAACTCGATATAGATGAGAAAAATAGTGTAATAGACTCAATTGATGATGAAGTCAGCCAATGGAAAAGCACTCATTGGCATGGTGAAAAGGATTATTCATTCCCTTCTGGGCATACAATCTTTGTTGCGATTTGCTTGGCCTTTTTTGGCGGGTTGTTCCTTGAACAGCGAAAATATTGGCTCGTAGCTGGGTTACTTGTTTGGGCTGGCTGTGTTGCTTATAGCCGTTTATGGTTAGGTATGCACCGGCCTATCGATTTAGCCGGTTCCATCATTTTTGGCGCTATTATTTATACCGTCACTCCCACTTTCCATAACCTGATTGTGGAACGCTGGATTAATCGGTTTATCCATAAAACCGAGTAACACTGTCAAGGGGGGAGCCACTCCCCCTATATCATTAATTGAGTGGGTTAAGTGTCGCATTTAAATGTATCGACAAGGAACTGTAAGAATACCCGTACTTTTGGGGTTGCACCTCGGTGACTAGGATAAACGGCAAACATATCTACTTTATCAAAGTGCCATTCAGGTAAGACATTCAAAAGCTTTCCGTTCTTAATTGCCTGTTTAGCCATATATTCCGGTAACTCAGTGATCCCCATATGGTCTTGTGCTAATTGCCTAAGTACTGAAAAATCGTCGCATTTTAGGGCCGGGTTAAAGTCAACTTTTTCAGTTTTCTCATTAGATTGTAATACCCACTGCGCTTTCTGCTCTTTCATGTTCATCCATAGGCATTGATGATCCTTTAAATCACATGGTTTAAGTAATTTCCGACCCTCTAGATATTGCGGCGACGCGTATAAGCGAAGAGGTAATTGACATATCTTCCGAGCAATTAAAGCCGAGTCATTAAGTTCGCCAATCCGAATGACTAGGTCGTAGCCTTCTTCAATAATATCCACACGGCGGTTGGTTAGCGAAAGTTCTATCTTTATATCTGGGTATTTAGCGTTAAATTCGGCTAATTTTTGCGCCAGTAATTCCTGACCAATTGCCAGAGATGCGCAAATCTTCAAATTACCTTGTGGCCGTTCAAGTAACGTTTCTACTGCTTGCTCTGCTGAATAAACTTCCTCTTTTATACGCTGGCAAAACGCATAATACTGCCGTCCAACTTCAGTTAAATGCTGAGTTCGAGTTGAACGTTCCAACAGACGTATCCCTAAATTTTCTTCTAAACGACTTATCTTTCGACTGATGTTGGATTTAGGCAAACCCATGCTTTCAGCCGCAGCGGTGAAACTGCCTTGTTCCACCACAGTGGCGAACACCATCATGTCATTCAAATTATTCATTCCACTAAACCAATTTTTGTTACCAAATATAGAACAATGTTATATCAACTTATATATATATCAAATTAATAAGACAGACTAATCTAAACCTATCGCTTAACAGAGCAGTTAACCAATAAGGATTTAGACATGGAATTATTAACTCTTGATCAATTGCCACAGGGTGGTTTTGCAGGGCTAAAAGAGAAACAAGTCGTTACTGACTCTCGAGTTTTTGGTGGACGCAAGACAGCTATTAGTTCTAACGGAATTGGAAACTTCGTTTACCTAGCCGATGCTAACTTTCTGCCTTACGGAGAAACAGGCATGCATCCACATCGAGAAATAGACGTTATTAGCGTGATGGTTAAAGGTCGTATCAGCCATGCGGGTTCTTTAGAGCATGGACAAAGCCTAGAAGCCGGAAGTGTTCAGGTTCAAAGAGCGGGTGGGGAAGGTTTCGCTCATAACGAAATAAACCCTGATGGGATACCAAATCAAATGATCCAGTTGTGGGTTTTACCCGAAATCGCTGGCGAACCAGCAGGCTATCAAGTCTATGAGCCGGTTAAAGGTGAACGAACTCGAATTTATGGTGGCTCAGCTTCCGAAAACGGACCTTTTGAAAGTAAGACGATTATCGATGTGGTGCTTGCTGAGCAAGGACAATTGATTAGCCATTCAGGATCCGTCCTTGCGTATTTAAGTGCTGGTAGTGCGACGGTTAATGGACAAGAGGTCAAAGCGGGAACGTTAATTAAGACGGAAAAGTTAGAGCTAACAGCGCAAGAGTCGAGTCAACTTATCCTGGTTTATACCGAGTAATTTAGGTTCAAATTCGCTTCAAATTAAAAACAGATTAAGAACAATACAAACTAAACAATGTGAGGGAAACACGATGACTACTTCAAATAAATTTTCAGAGTTTTTGACACCGGATAATGCCGTTTTAGCCATGATTGACCATCAAACAGGATTAATGGTCGGCCTTGGTGATGAGCATCCTACTGTTATCAAAAATAACATCTTAGGGTTAACTCGAACCGCTCAGGCTATTGGTCTCCCGTCGGTTGTAACCGCAAGTTTGCCAGAGGGACCTAATGGACCAGTCATGCCCGAAATTACCGATATTCTTGGTGGGGAAGTGATTGAGCGAGAAGGTCAAATCAACGCATGGGATAGCGTAGCGTTCAAACAAGCGATTGAAAAAACGGGTCGTAAGAAAATCATTATGGCGGGAATAGTGACAGACGTTTGTTTACTGTTTCCAGCGCTCTCTGCGGTAGAGGAAGGGTACGACGTATATGCGGTCATCGATGCATCAGGCACTTGGAACAAAACAGTTCAAGAGGTTACGGTTCAGCGCTTAACTCAGGCTGGGGTGAAAGTGACGACATGGGCTTCAGTCTTAGCTGAGTTGATGAATGATTGGCGCAGTGATTATGGTGAAGTACTTGGTAGAGTGTTAGCCGACCATACAACAAAATACGGCTATGTGATGAACAGTTACTTTGCGAAAGGATAGTGATGATGAGTGGCGAACCTAAAAGTTCGTCACCCAATCGACATTGGGTGGCGATATATACTTTCTTGATTTTATTACCGTTAGTTTATTTTGTTCCCTCGTGGGTTATGAACAACATCACCGCACACCATGGGCTTGTTACTGTGTTATCAGTATCGATTATAGTCCCAATTGTTTCTTATCTCGCGTTACCACATTGCTTGAAATTTCATTTTAAATTTGTAAACCGAAAGTAAACAATAAAGCGAAACAACCAGCAGAATTATCGTGAAATGATTTGTAGTTGATAAAAAAGTTGTTACTATCGTCGCATACATAGTCGGGGGGCCATTAGGCTGAGATCGCATTGCGAGACCCGTTGAACCTGATTCAGTTAATACTGGCGTAGGGAACTATTTGTCTTGCTCTCGGTGAAGCGATCTCCCTTTACCTAGGTAAGAAAGTTYCTATGCGCCAGTCTAGGAGCTTTTATGCCACACTCTTCTGTTACATCACCTTCAGTTTCGTCTAGTACACCAATTGTTCTTACTATTGCAGGTTCAGACAGTGGTGGTGG
>NZ_JAKJSW010000307.1:0-3660 GCF_050337375.1 Vibrio makurazakiensis
GGCTCTGACGCTCCAGTAAGCACATACCGTTCAATCGCAAATCTATTTGTAGACAGTATCGAGTATGATGGGGTTTATTATCCTGAGCCGTATTGTGGTGCGACGATACTTGATCCTCAACACATACTCACCGCTGCTCACTGCATATATGGTAGTAATGCGTTACAGCTTTTTACAACGGTCGTCCCTCAACTTGGTGATTCCTCAGATTACCCTTCAGGCAATATCCAACGAGTAAGAGTTTCTGAAATCTATTATCGTAATGATTACTCCAACGATATTTCAGATTTATTGCCGAATGATATCGCAATTCTGAAACTAGAATCTTCTTTGAATATCGATTCGGTGAACGATGTGATTGTTCGCCCCTCATCAGAATCTTACCGGGCTGATAACGTTAATACCTCTTACAAAGCGGTAGGGCATGGCAACACGTCGACAGGTTCAGATACTACAACGAATTTGTTGCAAACCGACTTAAATCTTATCGATAACACCACATGTAAAGGTTACTTTACTGAAGGTAGTAAAATGACCGATAGCCAAATCTGTTTTGATGGTAATTACAGCGCATCCACAGGGTTGAATGGCGGTACTTGCCAGGGGGACTCTGGTGGTCCTGCTTATTGGTACGATGGCAGCCAGTACGTTCAAGTGGGTATTACAAGTTTTGGTCCATCGACATGTGGGTACACAGGGGGCGTGACCTCTGTTTTTACTGAGATTTACGACTACAGAACTTGGATCGATAGCGTGTTAGCGGGTAGTGAAACACCTCAAAGAACTGTTACTGGTTCAGATCGCCAAACTTATTTAGACACTTATGGAAGAATTTTATTGAGTGGCTCTAATACACTTACGACTAACGACGCTTCTGGTTCAAGTGGTGGCAGCCTTTCATTTTTAGGATTAGGTTTTCTCGCGCTAATTGGTCGTTTTAGGAAAGCATCTGTGACACGTTAATTATCTCAGTTAATGAGAAATAGAGATCGTTAGAAACATAAAAAAAGCCCCTGGATAGGGGCTTTTTAGATCTTGAAGGTTTGACACTAAGTTTGGTTGTTAGTGAGTTTACTTGTTGGTTTTGAACTCAGCGACAGCGTTGTCCATGTCAGTAGCCTGAGCAGAAACAGAATTCACCTCGTTTAAACACTCTTGAGCGGATTGCATGTTATTTTCTGATATTGAATTAAGCTCAGTAATTGACTCACTAACCTGATTCATTACGATACCTTGCTCTTCAATTGCAGAGGCTATTCGCTCTGAGTTTGCTTGAATAGTCCCCATATCATTGATGATCTGGCTTAAACTCGAGTCAAGTTGTTCTGAAGCGTTCAACGTATCCTGACCTTGATGGTTACACTGGTCAATATCAGCGACTACCGTCGACATTTGAGTTTGGATAGCGGAGACAACTTTGGTTATTTCCTCAGTTGACTGGTGTGTGCGGCTGGCTAGAGCTCGAACTTCATCCGCAACCACTGCAAACCCGCGACCTTGTTCACCAGCTCGCGCTGCTTCTATCGCGGCATTTAAAGCAAGAAGGTTAGTCTGTTCCGCAATTTCTTGAATAATATGAACCGCTCCACCAATTTTGTCTACGTGGCCGTTGAGCGAGTTAATCGATTCTTGGCTATTAGCAAGAGTCGAAGAGAGCTCACCAATATTGTTCACCGTAGCTTTTACAACACTTCGACCATTCTCTGCATTGTTTGCGGCTTGTTGAACACCTTCAACAGCAACCGTTGTACTTTCTGAAATCTCATTGATCGTTGCCACCATCTCCTGTACGGCTGTAGCCATGGTTGTGGTGTGATCCGCTTGTACGTGAAATTGTTCAATTACATCTTCAAGCTGGGTGTGCATATTTCCAGTACTTGAAGAAAGCTGTTGTGATTTGTCTTGAGAACCACACACGAGGTCTTCAAATTTTTCTAGTAGCTGATTGAAGTGTTGACCAATGGTAGTGAGCTCGTCGTTACCCGTTAGATCAGCGCGCATTCCTACAYCATTGGTTTGTGAGATTTTACGAATAACCGTAGATAGTTTACTTACTTGCAGGTTAATAGATCGGGATATTTGGAATACGAGTAATACGATAATCAATAAAACGATAGAGGTGACGACTTGCTTAACAAGAGTTAACTTATCCTGTTGTGCAGTTTGTTCTGACTGCAAGGCCGAAAAAAAGTTTTTGAATTGTTCTTCGACGCTGTGGGATAGTGCGCGCGTATCACCAAGTAGGCCTTCGTTATATTTAAGCCCAACGGTTTGCTTTTGGTTAAATAGCGTTTGTGCAGCAGATACTAGTGCTGGAGAGCTGATGTCAGAAAGAAGCTGTGGTTCAAACTTACCTTCTTGCAGAGCCCTGTCAAACTGAATTAACTGTAGTAAGCCTTCTAGGTTAGCGTTGGACTTTGATGAGTTGAGAGCTTGGTTGTATTGACCAATAAGACCGTCAGTAGGTGTTAATCCACGCACAGTATACGCGTTAACAAGTTTTTCGAATCCAGATTGGTACTTAATTAAATCTTGTTTGAAAAGCTCACTAGAGGGAAGGTTATGTTTTTGGAGTAAAGAGGACAGTTGTTCTTCTTTTTCTAGGAATAAAGAGACATTCCCTGAAAACTTCTTAAGGTACTTGAGGTCGAACCTCAACAA
The DNA here is from genome assembly GCF_050337375.1 of Vibrio makurazakiensis. Lineage (NCBI taxonomy): Bacteria > Pseudomonadati > Pseudomonadota > Gammaproteobacteria > Vibrionales > Vibrionaceae > Vibrio > Vibrio makurazakiensis. The sequence goes on from NZ_JAKJSW010000307.1 coordinate 2,662, forward strand.
AAAATCCTTCTCATTACGCCTAAGGTTAAGTAAGCGTATCTCTAGTTGTGACACCAAATTCACCGCTTGATTTATYTCTGCGGAAGTTCGTGCAAAATACGTTGCGGTATACAGTAATGTTAATACACCAAAAATGGCAATAAAGCCCAGTGAATACAATTTTTGTTTTATATTCATTACAAACCCCTAAAATTAAACTACTTCTCAAGAACTAAGTATTTGAATATTCCTTAGCTCTATAACTACCAGAATTATCAATAACAACTTAAGCATAAGCTATTAGAATCAATACGCAATTTAAATATAAGGTGTTAATCGGTTTAAATAGATTAAATCGGTTTTGCTCGCAATTTTTTTGTGTTACTTCGTTGATTTTTCTTATCTAATCTTCGTCTTTGAGAGCCTTTTGTCGGTTTTGTCGCTCGTCTTACTTTATTTGTTTTAGCAGCCTCTAGGATAATTTCTTTCAAGCGATTTAAGGCATCTTCTCTATTTTGTTCTTGGGTGCGGTACTGTTGAGCCTTGATAATAATGACGCCATCTTTTGTTATTCGGCCATCTTGGCTTTTAAGTAGTCTCTCTTTATAAAAGTCAGGCAAAGTGGAGTGTTTAATATCAAATCTAAGGTGGATAGCACTCGATACTTTGTTGACGTTTTGACCACCGGCGCCTTGCGCACGGATAGCGGTCAATTGAATTTCCCAATCTTGAATAGCGACGGCGTTAGATATTTGAAGCATACGAGAGCAACCTACAAAAAAAGTTAGCGCATGATACTGAATATTAGATAAGGTAGCAGTATGTTTTTAGCATTCACTAAGTGTAATCGATGACAATAAGCTTAGATAAGTACGCAGGACTAATCTTTGATATGGATGGAACCCTGCTTGATACAATGCCGTCTCACATAACAGCGTGGCAACAGACGGCTCAACACTTTGGGTTTGAGTTTGATTCGGGGTGGTTACACAGCCTTGGTGGAATGCCGAGCTACAAAAT
>NZ_JAKJSW010000308.1:0-3659 GCF_050337375.1 Vibrio makurazakiensis
GGTGTAAGTGGTGTTATTCCAAATAACGAAGCAATTGTTGCATTAGCACAAGAAGCATTCGGTTATGAAATGGCACTTATTATGTTCTTCGCATTCGTTGTTAATATTGTATTGGCTCGTGTTACTCCTCTGAAATATATATTCTTGACGGGTCACCATACAATGTTCATGTCGATGCTAGTTGCTGTAATTCTTTCAACAGCTGGTATCACAGGTACAACTCTAGTCGCGGTAGGTTCGATTCTTGTCGGTACTTTGATGGTAATTATGCCAGCACTTGGTCAGAAATATACTGAGAAAGTCATGGGGACAGATCAGCTTGCGATCGGCCACTTCTCTACTCTTTCTTACATCGTTTCTGGCTACATTGGCAGCAAATTTGGTGACACTTCAAAGACAACTGAAGATATCCAGGTTCCTAAAAGCTTGATGTTCCTACGTGACACACCAGTAGCGGTTGCTACTACAATGTCTATCTTCTTCCTACTTGCTTCTGTTATTGCAGGCGGTGAGTTTGTAGAAACAATCTCTGGTGGTCAAAACTGGTTCGTATTTACGTTCATGCAGTCTCTAGTCTTCGCAGGCGGTGTATACATCGTTCTGCAAGGTGTGAAAATGCTGATTGCTGAAATCGTACCTGCATTTAAAGGTATTTCAGACAAGCTTGTACCAGGCGCAAAACCTGCTCTTGACTGTCCAATGGTATTCCCAATGGCACCAAATGCGGTTCTAATTGGTTTCCTATGTTCATTCGCTGCTGGTCTTCTAGCAATGGCAGTTCAAGGTGCACTTGGCTGGACAATCATTGTAGCGGGCGTTGTTCCTCACTTCTTCGTGGGTGGCGCTGCTGGTGTTTACGGTAACGCTACAGGTGGTCTACGTGGTGCGATACTAGGTTCATTTACTCAAGGTCTTTGTATCTCATTCCTACCAATGCTACTTCTTCCTGTACTAGGTGGACTTGGCCTTGAAGCAACAACATTCGCTGACTTCGACTTCGGTGTAGTTGGTCTGATTCTAGGTTGGATTGTATCATGAGTTTATTCGACCTAATTGGTAACGATGGCGTAATCATCACTGACCAGAAAGACCTAAGCGTAGACAGCGCACTTGAACTCACTTGTTCAGCGCTACTAGCAAAAGGCAAAGTTGAAGCAAGTTACTTAGAAGCAATTAAAGCAAAGCACCGTGAAATTGGCGCGTACTATGTATTAGCTCCAAAGATTGCTATGCCTCATGCCCGCCCTGAAGACGGTGTAAATGAAGCAGCTCTGCAAGTAACAGTATTCAAGGACGGCGTAGATTTGGAATCTGAAGACAACGGAGATGTGTACTTTTCAGTAACACTCGCTGCGATGGACTCAGACAGCCATATCAATACGATTATGGCGTTATCTGAACTGTTTCAAAACGAAGATGATATCGACGCTATAATTGCAGCTGAAAACGAAAGCGCTATTATCGACATTCTAAAGAAGTACTAAAAACCACTTCATAGAATAGCGCGGACAAAAAAGGTAACTTCCATTTGAAGTTACCTTTTTTATTTTAGAGTGTAAATCGAAAGCGATCACATGACTCGTTTAAAGTCGTATCTTCCATCATTTTTTGCTTTCTCTCTAAAAAGCAAAACACCTTGATGAAACGTCAGCGCAACTAAGTAATCATCAGACTCATACAGATAGGTATAAACCTCATCTTGTTGATCCCGGATTTTAATGGGACTGCCTAATTCCTTTTTGACTTCACTCAATTGAGTTTGACCATCGATGAAATGGGAAACATCAAGCCGTTCTAACTCATCCTTCTCATAACACCCAACTAACGCTCCAAGTAATATTAAAGCCATTAACAGCGACTTTCTCATTAGCTATGTCCTCATATTCGTTTCATTCAATTTAACAAATTAAGATGACCCGAATGTAATACCTTGTAAGCAAGTTGCTCCATGAGATCATAGTAATGACATGTGCTTTAACGCTTTAAAAAGCTATCTCCCTCTTCGTAAATCACAAGCTTGAACCTTTCGCCACTTCCGACCAAAGCAATATACGTCACAAATATGGAYTAATTTGATAATAATTAAATCAATAACTACCTTTAACATTAATTATGACTCTTTTCTGTGAAGAGGCGACCGTGAAAAGCATACGAGCAATATTTGTTATACAGGTGATAGTGATCGTCACTCTCGTTTTATTGATCACAGCATTTTTCCAATATCAGTACTTTAGAGACAACCTCTATGCTGATCTTAAGTTGAGCGTCGAGAATACTGCAAATCGATTGGAAGTCAGTTTACCTAGAGCAATTTGGGACTTTGATATCAGCACTGCTACGTTATCCGCTTCCGCCGAACTCAAATCTCCCGAGATCTCCGCGATCAAAGTCTTAGATAACGAAAACAATAGCTTCTTATTCCTTGGGAAAAACCCTGACAAAAACAAGTCCGATGCCGTAGAAATCCAATCGCTCAGCAGTGAAATTGAAGCTAATGCTGTAACAAAAAAGCTGACTTTCGTGGAATACGACGAAGAGCACAACGTTGGGCAAGTCACTATTTACTACGATACACACGCATTGGATTCCAAACTGACAGAGTCAGTGACTCATACGTTCTACGAGCTCCTGATTTTAGACATTGTTATCACCATCACTATCATCTCTGTTTTGGCGTTTWCGGTTCTAAAACCACTTGAAAAGCTGACCGATCGTATTAGAGATTTAGCGTCAGGTGAAGGTGATCTGACTAACCGAATACCAGAGGCCAAGTTAAAAGAGTTTCACGAAATCACCGAGGGTATTAACGTATTCACAGGGTCACTTAGGAACATTGTGCAAGACGTCTCGACCTCTTCAGTTCACCTTCAAGAAATGGCCACCGCCAATGGCCAAACCGCTAGAGCCAACTCCGAAAAACTTGAAACCCAAAAACATCAACTAACGACAGTGGCGGCGGCGGCAACTCAACTCAACCACTCCGTCGTTACAGTGGCAGACACTGCACAAAACACAGCAGAAGAAGCTAGCCGAGCAACAAGCTTAACTACAGACGTTCATCAGACCATTGAAAGTTCTGCCAATGAAATCATCAATATGCGTCAAGAGATGAACCACGTTAACGCCGAAATGCACAAGCTAATCGAAGAAGGTGAAAAAATAACCATAGTTCTGAATGTGATCAATGATATTTCAGGGCAAACCAACCTACTCGCATTAAATGCGGCAATTGAGGCTGCTCGTGCTGGTGAGCAAGGCCGAGGCTTCGCAGTTGTGGCTGATGAAGTTCGTAACCTTGCCGTAAAAACTAGCCAATCGACGGAACAAATCCAAAGCAACATTACCGCATTAGACAATGCAACTAAGTCTGTTGAAGACGAAATTACGCGTATTTCAACCATGTTAGAAGTCACGGCTTCAAAGGTTGCTGAGTCTCAGTCATCGGTCAAAGAAGTCGAGGAACTGATTGCTCATATTTCAGATAAAAGTGGGCAGATATCTCAAGCTACCGAAGAACAACGAATGGCAGTAGAAGAGATTAGCCAAGCGATTGTTGAAGCCTCTGAAGCCTCAAATGAGGTTTCCCACGGCGCAAGTACGAATGCCAAACGAACAGAAGAAGTGCTCGGACTCAGTAATAGTATTGCTCAGCACATGAC
>NZ_JAKJSW010000309.1:0-3631 GCF_050337375.1 Vibrio makurazakiensis
GTGCTGTATATAAGCTTTATCTTGCTGTTTCAAATGACGTTGTAAGCCTACCCATAGCCTTTTTGTATGGTGCTGATGTAGCCAGTCTCCCCAGTATTGATCGCAACCTTGGTGAGYTGGAATCCAAACGATAAAGCAGTGTTGAATAGACATGACGTCCCACTCGGAAAGTTGATAGCTACCTTTTTCACTGCGTCTTCGAGCGTTACTGATAACGCGACAAAGTTCAGCGTAAGCTTTCCGGTTAGGGCAAATGAGTATGAATTGGCATTCATCGTTGAGCCAAAACATACTGCCAACAATGAGTTCAATGGAGAGTTGGTGTTGTTGAATAGCTGCATGTGCTTTAACAATTCCAGCAACGGAGCATTCATCGGTAATCGCAATGGCTTGATAGCGTAGAAAGTCAGCTTGTAACACTAACTCGTCAGCGTGAGAAGCGCCTTCAAGAAAAGAGTAATTACTTTGGCAGAATAGCTCCGCATATTTTATCGACATAATAAATTAGACCGTACTAACAGAATAACCCGTGCAAAAACCAGTGCTTACCTGGAGTTCGATACACCCATAGCCAACGTCCTTGTTCACTTCGAGCAATAAAGTAGTCCCGTATAACCTTATCGCCGTCCCACCAACCTGCAATAATTCGTTCAGGACCTTGAGTGAGTTCTACTTTTTCAGTGAGCTTTTGAGGTTCGTCTAACAACAGGCTAGGTCTTAGGCGCTGTGGACTTACTTTATCGGTGTTACTTTCAAGCTCCTTATGTGTGCCGCTTATCTCACGTTGAGGTTTTGGCTGTGTATACAGGTTCGCTTTCTCAGGTCTTGGATCATGAGATAATTGTGGTGACGAGATAGCACTGTCTCCAAGCTTCGCCTGTAAAAGAGAAAGCAGTTCCAGTGAGCTTTGAGTGCCAGTATTACCATCAAATAAATCGCCATAATACGTATGGGGCTCACCTTGGCGGGAAAGGGATAAAGTCATACCATGAACGGCGGAGTCGAGCATTAAAGCTTCCATTTTTAAATTAGATAAAATCACCCATTTTGATGCTAAGTAGTCTCCCTGAGCCGATGTGAAAGTAATGATGCAGTCAGGTTTGTCACGTTGATGCAGCGCTAAACTCAGTTCAAATGCGACGCGATCCCTTAAGCGCAAAAAAGCTTCTAATTGATTGAGCAATTTGAGTAAGGGCTTGGCGAGCCACTGCACGTTCTCAATATCAAAAAGCAACTCTAAGTACTGTTCAAACTTTTCTGGCGGGTGGTAGAAATCAAGCGGGTGCTTAAATTGCCCGGATAAACGACCGACATAATTGACCAAGTCAATGTCAAAGCGTCGTGCAATGTCGGGTAGCGGCAACTTCAGTAAATCAGCTATCGAAGTAATACCAACACGTTTTAAGCGTTCAGTTTGTTTAGTGGGTAATTCAGTGGCGGTGAGTGAGTGTCGTTCGACCCTTTGCTGAATCTCAGACTTGTCTGAACTGACAAAGTTCTCTCTCATTTTTCCTAATAAAATGGTGGAGTAGGGGGAAAATCCTGAGGAAAAGCTAAAGTGTATTTTGAGTTCCGCTAAGTGGTTACGTAATACGCGCCAGTAATTATCTAAACCGTCGTATAGAGAAAGCATATTCGACGCTTTAATCAGTAATCCATTAGGAGGGTAAAGTACGATGTCAGAAGTGACTAAGTAGGCCCACTGAGCAATTTCAATGAGCTTTGATTGTTCCGACTCTGGGCTATAAGGGTGCACTTGCAAGTTATGACAAAGCGCCGCCGCAGAGCCAAGCCCCATTCCTGGTTTTATACCCATTTCTCGTGCTATTTGACTGCTTTGCAATACGCTATGATCTTTTTCGTTCACAATAATGAGTGGGTGCTCACTCTCCGCTTGGTAAAGGGAATCAAGCTGTAGTTGAGGGAAGTGTAAGTAAATCCACAATAGCATGCGTTTATCCTTGTTTTACCAATGGGAAGTTAAGAACTGTCGCGCTATGTCCACTTAGCTGTCTAGCTACGGTGAGTTCTGGCCATTGCTGTTCTAACCCAAGGACAAACGATCCGTAAGACCAACCTCCTTTACGTTTTACTATGGTGATCTTTAGCCCACTGTCATGGGGAGCCAGCTTCATGCTTAAAGAAACGGGCAGAGAAATTTGGTTTAAGCTGGTGGATTTAAAAATGAATTGCAGACTGTTTCCTGTTTCGCTGGCAATCTGCAAGCGCTTGATTTGATGTATTTCTAGCGCCACATTCCAAAGAAAAACTGAGCCACAGGCACCGCTTTTTAGACATTGTTCTGCTGCCCATAAAGCTTCGATATCAGAACGAGGGTTTATGATTAATATCTTGTCTAGTCGGATATTTTGAGCACTAAAAAACTCTGAGCTGATGATCCCTGGAGGGTTGATAAATACAACTAACCGATTAGCAGGGCTGTGTTGAATATGTGGCAATGCTAGACGTAGCTCACCAATACCATGCTGTGATTCAACTTCAATAACACCGTGCACAGGAAACCCACCATCTAATTTTTGGTCGAGTAATGGAAAGCCCGTTGAGATGGTTTGGTGCTGTTGTTGTGGTTGCTGACCTTGCCAAATTAAGTGGCGGCCTTTTAGATTTTCAATGAGTTCATGCATAATAGATACCTGTATATACATACAGTATATTTGAGTGTGGATTTGCTGCAAGAAATTTATCGCTGACGAGGGGGAATATTTTTATTGTGGATTCTAGATATGAAAAAAGGCCGCTTGGGGCGACCTTTTATATTGGGACTAAGTTGATGTTAACTAAAGACGTTATCTTTTTGGCTGAGCATCAACACAAAGACCGTTTGTTTCAGTCATGCTTGGATCCATTAAATGTAGATACAGTGGCATAATGTCTAACGGTGTTTTTAGTGTATTCGCATCTTCACCTGGGTACGCTTTTGCACGCATACGCGTTTGTGTTGCACCGGGGTTAATTGCATTGACTCGAATTGGTGTGTCGCTGAGTTCATCAGCAAGAATTTGCATCATGCCTTCAGTCGCGAATTTTGAAATCGCGTAGCTACCCCAGAACGTACGGCCTGAGTGACCGACCGTTGATGAAGTAAAGACAATACGACCTGCTTCTGATTTCTTAATGGTAGGTAATAAAGCTTGAGTCATTAAGAACTGTGCTTTGACGTTGATTTGGATAACGTCGTCAAACGTATTTTCTTCAACTTGCTCGAATGGACTCAGTGTGCCTAAAACGCCAGCATTATGCAGTAACCCATCAAGGCGACCGAATTGACCTTCAATTGTTTCAGCCATATCTAGGTAGTTTTGTTTCGTCGCACCCTTAAGGTCGAGAGGAATGATCGCTGGCTGTGGGTAACCCGCCGATTCGATTTCATCGTATATAAGTTCTAGGTTTTTAACATTGCGACCAAGCAGAATAACGGTTGCACCGCGCTCTGCAAAACTAAGTGCCGCCTGGCGACCAATACCTGCGCCAGCGCCGGTAACCAAAATTACTTTATCTTTGAGGGCATCTGGAGAGACTGAATATTCCACCGTGCTAATCCTTCTTTTTCATTATGCAGTTCATTCCGTTGGTGTTTTATCACACAGATAACGCTAGGAATGATTATAAA
>NZ_JAKJSW010000310.1:0-3602 GCF_050337375.1 Vibrio makurazakiensis
CATTAATATTGATGAATTGGGCACTCGTAAAGTCGCTATTTCAGGTTGGCAAGAAGACTCCGGTGTGACAATTGAAGCCTTGATTGAAGATTACCTAACAGTCGGCCTTAAACACGTTCTGTGTACTGATATTTCACGCGATGGCACGCTAGAAGGATCAAACGTAGAGCTCTATGTTGATCTTTGTAAGCAGTATCCGCAAGTGCAATTCCAATCATCTGGTGGTATTGGTAGCTTAGCTGATATTGAAGCACTAAAAGGCAGCGGTGTTGCTGGTGTGATCGTTGGTCGTGCATTGCTTGATGGCAAGTTCACCGCAGAGGAGGCATTTGCATGCTGGCAAAGCGAATAATTCCTTGTTTGGATGTCCGTGACGGACAAGTGGTGAAGGGGGTTCAATTCCGCAACCACGAAATTATTGGTGACATCGTTCCGCTAGCACAACGCTACGCTGAAGAGGGCGCTGATGAGTTAGTTTTTTACGATATCACAGCATCAAGTGATGGCCGTGTCGTTGATAAAAGCTGGGTTAAGCGTGTTGCTGAGGTAATTGACATCCCGTTCTGTGTAGCTGGTGGTATTAAGTCAGCTGAAGATGCAGCGCGTATTCTGGAGTTTGGTGCGGATAAAGTTTCTATTAACTCACCGGCACTAGCTAACCCTGAACTTATCACTGAGCTAGCCGACAAATTTGGCGTGCAGTGTATTGTCGTGGGTATTGATTCGTACTTTGATAAAGAAACAGGTAAGTATCAGGTTTACCAATTCACAGGTGATGAAGCTCGTACTAAAGCGACCAAATGGGAAACCAAAGATTGGGTGCAAGAAGTGCAAAAGCGTGGCGCTGGTGAGATTGTGTTGAACATGATGAACCAGGATGGCGTGCGCAATGGTTACGATATTGAACAGCTGAACATGGTACGTGAGGTATGTAATGTTCCGTTAATCGCATCGGGTGGTGCTGGTGCTATGGAGCACTTTGCAGAAGCTTACAAAAAGACCAATGTAGACGGTGCCTTGGCTGCGTCAGTATTTCATAAACAAGTCATMAATATTGGTGAATTGAAACAGTACCTTAAACAACAAGATGTGGAGATCCGCTTATGAGTTTTGCATTAGAAGATGTAGCAACGCTTTCAGAGCGTATTGATTGGCAAAAAGTGGATGGCTTAGTTCCTGCGGTWGTTCAAGATTTTCAGTCAGCACAAGTGCTTATGATGGGCTATATGAGCCCTGAAGCGTTGGAGAAAACAGGACAAACAGGGCAGGTTACCTTCTTTTCTCGTACCAAAGAACGTCTTTGGACTAAAGGTGAAACCTCTGGCAACGTATTGCAATTAAAGAATATTTCGTTGGATTGTGATAACGATACTCTACTGGTTAAGGTAAACCCGATTGGACCCACTTGCCACACAGGAACAACGACATGTTGGGATGCAGATAAACAAGAAGAGTCTCAAATGGTGTGGCTTCATCAACTTGAGCAGCTATTGGCTGCCCGCAAGGACGCCGATCCTGAGTCTTCTTATACTGCCAGCTTATATGCCCGTGGCACCAAACGTATTTCGCAAAAAGTGGGCGAAGAAGGCGTTGAAGTTGCGCTTGCGGCGACGTCGGGCGATAAGGCGGAGCTAGTTTGCGAATCTGCTGACCTAATCTATCACTTGTTTGTTTTACTTCAAGACCAGGGCTTGTCTATGGATGATGTAGTGAACAAGTTAAAAGAGCGCCATAAGTAATAGTGCTTATTTAATTAAAAAGGCTTCCATGTGGAAGCCTTTTTTAGTCGCCAAATATAGTTCTGTGCACGAAACGTATCTCAAAGGTCAGCCGCAACACTTCTTATATTTTTTACCACTGCCGCAAATACATGGATCGTTTCTACCAATCTTAAAGCTTTCAATGGTTTGGTTTAGCCGAGGGTCAATGTTTTCCAATTCACTTTCCTGTTCAGGAAATGTACCGTCAATGTAATACCAAAGGTTGTTCTCTCTTACAAAACGCGAGCGTTCTTGCATGCAATACTGCTGACCGTCATCGTTGAAATACGCTTTAAACTCCACATAGCCTTCATTTTCATTGTCGCTACTTTCTGCGCAAATGACTTCAAGGCCGCACCAATCGCTATTAATTGAATCTGCAATACCATCACGCTGCTGCTCTGCTTGGCAACTAGGATGGTAAGTCTTTACGACATAGTCGACTAAGCCAAGAGGGTGCGCTGAATAGCGAGATCGCATTAACTGCTCTGGTGTTGTGACTAGGCTGTGATCTAAGTGTGCGACTTCACAGCAGTCTGAATACGTTTTTTTGCTGCCGCAAGGACATAATGACATGGTAGGAATTCCCAATAAAAATGGCCTCAATGAGGCCAGAATTTGTCGAAGTGTATAGGATTACTTAGGCTTGAGACAAGAGCTCTTGAGTCCAGGTTGTCGCTTCATCGTATGCTTCCCCTAACTGGGACTCCGATAGCTTGAGCTTTTCGCTAATCTTTCCAGCTAAAGTCCAGTCTGCTTGTTCGTATGCGATAACCATTGCTAGCACGTCGCCTAGAACGCCTTCTTTCTTAAGAAGGGCAACTTTGATTTCATCATCAATTGGAATGGAATTTACGACTTCTTCTAATGGTAAATCAAGCAGGGAGTCCAACAAAGAGAACATGCCCGTTAGAAACGCATGACCAGTATCGCTATCAGAGCTCATTCCTTCAATCAGCACTTCACACTGTCTGGCGCGCAAAATAGCGAGTCCATATAACGAGTCTGGTTTGTCTTCTTGAGCTGATGCGATAGCAACCAAAGAGACGAACTTACGCAATTTTTGCTCACCAAGGAAAACGACGGCTTGGCGGAATGAACGGATCTTAGTAGCGGAACCATAAGCTGAGTTTACGTATGTCAGCAATTTATACGATAAAGTTACATCGAGACTGATTAAGCGTTCAACTTCTTTAAAGTTAACCGGTTCGTGTGAAATCTCTTTGCAAAGCTGAATGATAGTTAAGAATGCTGGGTTCAATGCACGGCGTTGGAGCATTTCAGGTTTGCTAAAAAAGTAGCCTTGAAAGTAACTAAAACCGGCATCTTTTGCCTCTTTATAGTCTTCGTATGTTTCTACTTTTTCTGCAAGAAACTCAATATCCAGCCCTTTTAAAGTCGACATAAACATAGATGCCTTAGCAATAGACACTATCTGAATATCAAATTTAATGATCGAGATATAAGGTAAAAAGCGTTTCCATGCTTTGCTAGGAACAAAGTCGTCGAGCGCAATGGTATAGCCCGCTTCAAAAAGCGTTTTAATTGCCTCTAGTAATTCATCAGTTGGTTCGCAGTCTTCTAATACTTCAATCACCATACTCTGTTTTGGGAATAGAGTAGGGACTTGGTTAATGAGGCTTTTATAAGGAAAGTTTACAAACCCTAATTTGTCACCAAGCGTCCCGTAATGGGTCGATAAGAAGTGATCAGAAAGCAAACGACTTGTAGCTAGCTCTGGTTCAACTTCCGGGAAAGTATTTTTTGGACCGTCTCTAAACAACAATTCGTAACCGATCGTTTTTTTGTTTCTATCTAATATAGGCTGACGAGCGACGTATG
>NZ_JAKJSW010000311.1:0-3568 GCF_050337375.1 Vibrio makurazakiensis
GTGTAAGTGAGTTCACGCATACGTGGTACTGAACCTTCTACAGCAAGCGCTGAAGGTGCTAACACAAACTCTCCATTGAAGAAGTGTGGGTGTGCTACACGGCCTGTATGCCATAGTTGGGCGAAGATCTTGCCACCGTTAGCATGAACAGCGTCGGTTACACGTTTCCAGCCTTCAATTTGTTCTGGAGAATAAAGCCCCGGAGTGTTCGGATAACCTTGACCGTCAGGACGGATGATGACGGCTTCTGAAATGATCAAACCTGTATCAGCACGTCGAGCATAGTAGTCTGCCATTGCTTGAGTTGGAACCAGTTCATCATCTGCCATGCAGCGAGTCAGTGGTGCCATAAGAATTCGATTCTGTAGCGTGATAGTGCTGTTGAGTTGTAGAGGTTGAAATAGGTTATCCATGTGATCTTTCCCGTTTTGGTTATTCGTATCTTGAATGCCCATTCAAATTAATCCAACTTGAACGATCATTCAAGAACTTTTTTGAATGAATGTTCAAAATAAGTTATTATGGTCTCATTCAGACCAACTAGAGATTCAATATGCGCAGCGCCGAATTTGATCGAGAAACAGTATTACGATCTGCCATGGATGCTTTTATCAGCAAGGGTTACAGCAAAACAAGTATGCAAGACCTTAAGAAAGCGACTGGCTTACATCCGGGGTCTATTTACTGTGCGTTTGACAACAAACGAGGTTTATTACTTGCTGCTTTAGAGCAGTACCGATCGGATCGAAGTGGTGAACTTTTAGATTTGTTTGACAGTAAATCAACCGTCGTTGAAGGTCTGAGTGCTTATCTTGAAAGTGTGGTTGAGGAGTGCGAAAGCGAGCAAATCCAAGACTGTTTGCTACAAAGAGCCCTTAGTGAATTGGCCCATCAAGACGAAGAAGTTGAGCAAATTATTAGTGCGATGCTTAATGAATGGCAAAACGCGTTTACTGATAAGTTATCTCTTGCACAGCAAAATAATGAAATTCCAAGTGCACGTAACTGTGAAGAGTTATCTCAATTTTTGGTGATGGGTATCTATGGTATTAGAACCTTTTCCCATACCAGACCTGAACAAGGGGCATTAACGAGACTGAGTAAAGATTTACTTAACTACATTCAATCTTAATCAATATTCGAATAGAAATGGCTGAGTATGCGCGAGCACCTCAGCCATTTTTGTAACAGCTAGAGCGGATTTAGTACTAATTCGGGGTTTCTTTCAAAATGTCTGCTTTACGATCTTGAGTGTTGCTRACAGGCAACGAGCGAATCACTAAACTGGGCTCGAGTAACACTTCTTGGTTGTTTACCTGCCCTTGGTGGAGTGACTCAATCATCATATCAAACCCCAATAACGCTATTTGCTTAATAGGCTGCTTAACACTTGAAAACCCAAGTGACTGAGCAATGTAAGTGTCATCAAATCCTACGATTTCTACGCTATGACACTGTTCAGGATCTACCGCTTTCAACGCATTAAATAACTGGCTAGCGACRATGTCATCAGAACAAAAAATGGCACTGAGTGGCAGATGTGAATCAGTGATGTGTTCTTTGATAAAAGCTTCAAGTTGCTGTGGGGTAAAGGGCGTTAGAATGTGTTGTTCTTCAATGCGGCGACCTTTGCTTTCTAACGTTTCTTTAAAGCCTATAAATCGACTTGATTGCTGTCCGCTCGCACCCAAAAATCCAATATGTCTATRCCCTTGCTCTGCAAAATACTTCGCTACTAGTGAACCGCCATGCTGGTGGTTAGTTCCTAAGCTTGCTAGTAACGGGGTAGTGGCGGTGAGCAAAATAACAGGAAAATGGAAGCTTTTTAGGGATTCAATATGCGCATCTTTCAATGAGCGTGGTACTAGGAATACACCGTCAACTTTGTGATTTTCACATTCTGATAAGAAGGTTCTTTCGAGTTGTAAGTTATTGCGGCTATTGAATAAAAGAATACTTCTACCGTGCTTATAGGCTTCTTCCTCCAATACATCTAACAATTGAGCAAAAAATGGATTGGTCATGTTACGAACGATCACAGCGAAAAGTTTGGTCGCTTTTTTACGTTTAGGTGGTGGCTTTTGATAGTTGAGCTCTGTGATTGCAGCATCTACAGCTTGTCTAACTTGCTCTGAAACCTTATCACTTCCGTTTAAAACTCTAGACACGGTAGCAATAGACACACCACTTAGTCGTGCTACTTCTCTTATTGTCATCTTTTACCCTCAAACATTTCCAGGCTCCCGTTTTATATGGTTCTGATATTAGCTCGATCTATGTAACAAGACTTAGTGTTACATCACGTTTGACAGCCGATATGCCCATTCTGGTTAAGAAATGTCGCTATAGGCAACGTTAGAGTATTTTCATGAATGGGTATTGCTCATATTATTTTTCCAACGGAACGAGCTAGGTAGTAAATCGTGCGAGAATTAAAATATAGAACAATTGATACTGCAACAAATAATGAAATTTTAAAGTTTGAAACGATAAGAGAAAATAAACAATATCGACCTTTATTTCATGTTAATCCGCCTTTTGGTCTATTAAATGATCCAAATGGTTTTTGTTATTTTGATGGAAAGTATCATTTATTTTATCAGTGGTTCCCATTTGGAATATTCCATGGTTTAAAGCATTGGATGCATTTAACATCTGATGATTTATATCAATGGAGTGAAGAAGGAACAAAGATAACGCCAAACGAAAATTATGAATCTCACGGCGCTTATTCTGGTTCAGCATTAATTGAAGACGATAATGCCTACTTATTCTACACCGGAAATATAAAGTCAGACGATGCGCGTGATGCTAATCAATGCTTAGCTTTACTAGATAATAAAAATAGTGTGACGAAATCTGTTAATAACCCGATTATCAAGTCGGTTCCTAAGGGATATACCGGTCATGTTCGTGACCCAAAGATTATTAAGCATCAAGGTCAATACATAATGATCTTAGGTGCTCAGAGGGAGGAGGATCTCAAAGGTTGCATTATTGTTTATCGATCGAATGACTTACTAAATTGGACGTTTTCTGGGGAGCTGTCGATAAATGTGGAAGGGAGCTTTGACCAAGCTTATATGTTCGAGTGCCCAGATTTACTAGAAGTTGATGGAAAGGATGTTTTAATCTTTTCTCCTCAGGGCATTGAAGCAAGTGGGGAGCGGTTCCATAACCGCTACAACGTTGTATATTGCGTTGGTCAGGTAGATTGGTCCTCTCTTACTTTTAACGTCGAACACTGGGACGAGCTTGATCGCGGCTTTGATTTTTATGCTCCTCAAACCATGGCGAATAGTCCTATTGGGCCGACGCTGATCGCGTGGGCTGGTACTGACGAAACGTTACCGACTCAAGAGCTTGGTTGGGTTAATTCCTTAACCTTGCCAAGAACGCTATCACTAAAAAATAATCGCTTGTATCAGATTCCAGTTGGAAAAGAGAAGGGAACAACCAGAAATATATTGGCGAGTAATAAACTCAATGAAGACCTCACTGTGAAGTTAGACTCTCTGTCTTTTGAATTGGACATTAATGGTATTGAAAATCTTACCAATATATCAAT
>NZ_JAKJSW010000312.1:0-3567 GCF_050337375.1 Vibrio makurazakiensis
ACATTGACCACTTACGTCCATATTATGAAAGCTCAATGCCGCAAGAGTTTCATAGCTATATGGATTATGTCGTCGATAATTCACTAGAAGTAATCGGGCTGGCAAATTACGCGAAAGAAAAATGCAATCACGATACGACTTCATTGGATCAGAAGATCAGTAAGGAAATGGTCGGGTTAATGTTTTATTTCCCACAAGATGTATTAAAAACTGAAGTAAATAAACGTACAGAGCAAACGATGCAAAGCTACGGGCTTAGCTTTTGTTCTGAGGTTGAGTCAAAAGTGGACTCACTATTCACTGCGCTTAACCAAAGAAAAGCACAGTTTGAGTCTGGAAACCCACAGTAAACGTATTACGTATATTGCTTAACAAAATCAATGAAGGTTCTATCCGCTTTGGAAAGGTAGCCTTCCTTTCTCCAAGCTAGAGCAAGTTTTAGCTTTACCGGGGGGTTAAATGGTACTCCGACAACTTGCTTTTCATGCTGTGTCACCAGCTCTAGCAAAGCGGTAATCGCAAATTCTTGTTTTACGATCGAAAGGATCATCGGTAGCAAGTTACTTTCAAACGCAATATTCATATCAAAGCCATATTGCTCATGGACACTATCAATAAAATCTCGATGAAAATAACCCGGTTTAAACAGAATCAAATCCTCTTGGAAAAATCGTTTAAAGTCGATAGATTCATTTTGTGCAAGTTCATGCGTTGCCCCTACAACAGCCAGCATTTCACTATCTAATAAGTGGTCTGTTTCTAAATCCTCTGGCACATGAGCATCATTAATAACACCAATGTCTAGCTCTCCATTAAGCAGCATCTTCCGAATAGACTCCGTCCCAGCATCAATTAGTGTCAACTTTAAGTTGGGATACTGGCTTTTGAATGCCATTAGGATCTGAGGAAAGAAATAGCTTCCCATCATGCTTGGTGCGCCTAAGCGAACTTCTCCTTTAACTAGCCCTTTTAACTCATTCATTGCTAATTCAGCGTCCGCAAATTGTTGGCTAATCCGCTTTGCGTGTTCAAGTAACGTTGCTCCCTCTTGAGTTAAGGTTACTGACTTATCTCCTCTTCGAAATAGCGTTAATTCAAGGGTTTGCTCTAACTTCTTAATCGAAATACTTAGGGCTGGTTGAGCAATGTTCAATGCTCTCGCTGCATGGGTAAAGTTGCCATGTTCTGCCACGGCTAAAAAGTGTCTCAGAGGTTTTGATTCAAGCATGCATAGCCATATTTAAAATATATTACTGCGATAGATTTAATATATTTCTTTAATGGAGACTGTACTGATACCTTGTTCACAAATAGTCGTTAGTTTACAAATTATCTCGGGGCACCCGAAAGGCTCACAGCATGATCGAACTTGGTTCAAAGCAATATAAACAAGTCACACAGTCTTTAGCGATCGGCTCGTTTATCATTTTCTGCAACCTATATTTATTTCAACCTATCCTTCCTCATTTGGCTGAGCACTTCCAAGTAAGCGAAATTCAAATTAACTGGTTATTCGCAGCTTCAACACTCGCCCTGTCAGTTAGCCTGGTTCCTTGGGCGGTTTCGTCAGAGAGCTTTGGTCGTAAACCCATTATTCTGTTCGGACTTTTTATGATCCCACTCGTTGGGACATTAATGCTACTCACCGACTCGCTCTACGTACTAGTAGCAGCGCGCGCTTTAATGGGTATAGCCATCGCCGCATTTGCTGCGGTCGCCGTTGCTTACATGGTAGAAGAACTTTCGCCTAAAGCTTTCTCAATTGCTATTGGAGGCTACATTGCTGCAAATTCTCTTGGTGGAATTTTCGGACGAGTCATCGGGGGAACAATCACCGAACATTTCGAATGGAAAAGTGCGGTTCTATTCTTCGTGGTCTTTTCATTGCTTGGAGCCGTGTTTGTGTACTTACGGCTACCTAATCAAAACAATTTCAAACCTCAGAAAGGGCTATTTTTCCATCACAACCGAGCGGTTTTAAAACACATCGCTAACAAAAATATCTGGTTAGCGATGCTTATTGGAGGTGCCAACTTCGCGCTGTTCGTTAACCTGTACTCTGTAATGGGGTTTAGGCTGGTTGCCGCACCACACAACCTACCTATCGGTATCGCTTCAATGATATTCCTGTGCTATTTGGCAGGAACGCTAAGTTCCAAACTCAGTGGAGTATGGTCTAATAAGCACAGCCAACTTATTGGAATGGCGCTAGGTACATCTATAAGCATGCTTGGAATGTGGGTGTCAGCTATCGACTCCATTTTCATGATGCTACTTGGGTTGATGTTAATCAGTTTCGGAGCCTTCTTTACTCATACCCTAGCCTATGCATGGGTAAGTCAAAAAACGACATCTGCCAAGGCGACAGCAACGGCGTTATACCTTGTTCACTACTATATTGGCGGCAGCTTAGGTGGATTCTTACTGCTATATTGCTGGCAGACTTATCAATGGCAAGGAGTGATTGCCGGAGGGATGCTTTTCTACATCGCAATATTTATTTTATTGAACTCACTCCATCGTATTTCCAGTCTCTCGCTTAAAACTGTTCCATGCGGACATTAAACGGTTTAGTTCCCGCTCTGTTCTGATATCCTTACGCAAAATTTGATATCGGAACACTTCATGACTTCTTTAAGTACAACTGAACTTCAAACCATCCACGATCAAGTTAAACAATGGTTAGACGATGTGGTTATTGGGCTAAACCTTTGCCCGTTTGCTGCAAAGCCGCAGCGTAACAAGCAAATCAAAATATTTGTCAGCCAAGCTGAAACAGAAGAAACGCTACTTGAAGATATCATGACGCACTTCGTTGAGTTAGATAACACCCCTGTAGCAGATCTTGAAACGACACTGGTTGTGGTTCCAAACATGCTGCAAGACTTCTTTGACTACAACATGTTCATTGACTGGATAGAAGCACTAATCAAACAAGAAAAGTGGGATGGTACTTATCAGGTAGCAACCTTCCACCCAGATTACTGTTTCGGTGGCGCAGACCCTGAAGATGATGAAAACCTAACCAACCGTTCTCCTTACCCGGTGTTCCATTTGATCCGTGAAGCGAGTATGGAAAAAGTGTTGAAGCACTACCCGAACCCAGAGGAGATTCCGGACACTAATATCGCCCGTGTTGAGTCTTTAACTAACGAAGAACGTAAAAAGTTATTCCCTTACCTTTTTAGTTGATTCGAGTCATCTGCAAGCCTCACTTTCAACACCTCGCGAGCTTTGTTAAAATCTAACTCTAATAATTATCAATGGACACTTTCATGAACCTGTCTCAGTTAAACCAAGAAATCTTCAATCACCTATACAAAGATATCGAAGAATTCCGTAATACTTTCGATTTGCCAGTTGCTTCACCTGAATCTTTAGACGAGAAAGCGGATACGCTGCACACATCTCTAGCGATTGAAGAGTTAACTGAACTAGCAGAAGCGGATTGTAAGACAGAACAAGCAGACGCAATTGTTGATACCGTTTACGTATTAATGGGGCGCTTGGTTCATTTAGGTCACAGCAAGGTAGAAGATAACCTAGCGATCAGCTACCTGGTTGACC
>NZ_JAKJSW010000313.1:0-3565 GCF_050337375.1 Vibrio makurazakiensis
CCCCCACTCCAGCGTCGAATACGTTCATGCCAATGCCCGGACGGACTAATATGAAGTTGAGCCACAATCAAGCCCGACCCGACCGCTAAACACATCATCAAATAGTTGGCTAAATGGTTTTTATACACAAATGAGCCAGTGGCGATTCCGCTTTCTTTAAAGCCAAATACCAAAGAATATTTCCAGCCAAGTAACACAGCCATCGCGCCATAAAAAGCTTGCAACGTACCACTTGCCACTAACGCTAGAGCTACAGATTTCAAACGAGCTGGTGTATTGATTAATACCGCAGCGTTAAACGCAAACAACGTATAAGCAACACCTTTTGCTAACGCTATTGTTGATGCATGCACATCAAGAGAAATTGCGCCATGGCTTACACCAACGGCTTTGTAAATGTCGGCCGCKTAAGGCGACACCATCGCCAGAGTCGATAACTCTAACGGAATAATTTGAATAACATTCCAAAATTGGAAGAGCGCAAGCGGTACCAATAACCACGCGAAACGCTTTAAACGCGAAAATGGGAAGGCGCGCGTTTTGGGTAAATAGCTCACAACCAAACAAAGTGTTTGAATAGCCACGAGAATCTCAGCAACCGACCATGCCCACACACGATTGGAGGCGAGTGGTATAGGCAACCAGACGATCAAAACAAGGAGTAAAAAGAAACTCACTTTTTCAAAACGAACCATTAAAAACCCTAATCTAATTTAATCGAAAGTCTGAGCTCAACGAGTGGCATCGATGATTAAGTACAGATTACTCAATAGTAAATATCACTCAAAAACAAAGCCCTATACCAAAATTGTGAAACATAACGATATAGAGCTTTGGGCTTATATCACTTTATAAAAAGTGATTAGTTACCAGATACAGGAGAACGATCATTGTCGTTGTTCGGAGTACCTGGAGATGGAGCAGATGGCGCTTCTGGAGCTGGAGTTTCAGGTGCTACAGGAGCCGGAGCTTCTGGTGCAACTGGAACTTCTTCAACACCACCAGATGCAGGCGTTTCCGCTACATCTGTTGGATCGACACCAGCAGCAAGTGCCGCTTCAGTGATTTCACTGTTCGGTACTTCAGCCGCACGAGCAACTTCAGCAATTTCTGCTGCTGCTTCTGGCGCTTCAGCCATTGCTGCTTTTGTTACTTCTGCAGCGGCTTCTGGAGCTGCTGCTACTGCTGCTGCCGTTACTGCTGCTGCTGCTTGTGGCGCTGCCTTGATAGCTGCAGTTGTGATTTCAGCTGCTACTTCAGGGTGCGCTTTAACAACGGCTTCAACGATAGTTGCTGCAAGCTCTGGGTATTGAGCAATAAGCTCAACTGCTAGTGCTTCAGCAGACAGTGAAGAAGACGCAACCATTTCTTGGATATTTACTGTATCCATTGCCGGCGCTGCAATTGTTGGTGCTGCAACCACTGCTGCACCAAAAGCAAGGCTCACTGCCAATGCTTTTAACTTCATAGAACAACCTTATTATTGTTAACGTTGAAAAAATGGAAGAGTGCACTCGACCATCCCCTCTTTTACTGCTCTTTATCTCATTCAAAGATTGGCTATTCTCAGCGTACCTATTTGCTACAAGCCTCTGCCTTTTTACGGAACAAGTGATTCCAACAAGAGTAGATAAACGCTCCGAATAGCACGCCGATAATATTGATAACCATGTCGCAAACAGAGAACTCTCGCAGTGAGCTAAAAGCTTGCAAGATCTCGTCTGTCATCACCATAGTTAATATTACGAGCGTAATGGGAGAGAGCAGATAAATAGGACGATGCAACCACACAGGTGGCGTCGCCCATGATGCTACTAAGCCAAGGCAAGACGACAACAATGCATGTAGCGCCCAGTCTCCCCCTAATAACAACTCGGTTTCCCGTACCAAATTACCGTAGACACCAAACGTCTTCGCCATAGAAGCCAAACCACCCGCCAGCACAATCAACAGCAAAACCAAAGTTCGGCGATTAAAGAGGCTCATCAAGTAATGTTTGTTCTTAAATACTAGGCGCGACATTCACGAATCTTAACGTTATTGAATTTCAGTAAATTACACGCCCTTTGCTTGTTGGTAGAACGCGAAATGACTTTTCCAATTTGTCGGTAATTTAAACGGTATTTTTTCGGAGAGAGCAAATATCGGCTAGCCAAAACCTTTTCATTGGTTGCTAAGCTAGGCCAATACGCTAAATAAAACTCTAAACTTGCCAACGCGACACTCTTTTCGAACGGCCCATATTTTTGTGCCAATTCAAATTGCTGAGCAATGACAGTTTGGCTTGCACCTTGTTGCCATAGTTCCATCGCTTTATAAACGTATTGATCAGCCATTGTGGGGCGGCGTTGAATAGCACTGTCTAGCAACGCCACTACATTCAACTGTAAAGAGTCACCATCACTTGCTAGTTGTGACTGGCTAATTAAGTGATCAAACCAACGAGAAAAGCTCGCGACGTAAGCTTGAGTGCTCGGCGTGCTGCCATCCCACACCAAAACGCCTTCAGCTAATTGCCTTGCATCGATAACTGAAGGAGCAACACTTTCCGCAACTAAAGATTCCATGCCTTGGATTTCACTTTTCAAAGACAATACATATAAATTGCCGATGGCTGACTTCCCTGCATACAACATAGTCCCAATAGAAAGCACTATTAACGAAAACAGGAAAACCAGTTTTGCTACATAAGAGCGAGCGAAGAAAGCCGTTGTGTGGGTGTTAGTGTCTGACATTAAATTAGTCTTGCTTCTCGGTGCTAGCTTGTTTCTCGGTACGAGCTTGCTTAGCTTCGATATGCTTATCTTGCAGGTACACATTTTGGTAGCAGTAGTTCGTTGCTTCGATATAACCGTCTACACTGCCACAATCGAAACGCTTGCCTTTAAATTTGTAAGCAATCACGCACCCTTGTTCTGCCTGTTTTAAAATAGCGTCTGTGATCTGAATTTCCCCGCCCTTTCCTGGTGTCGTATTTTCAATGTGTTCAAAAATATCTGGCGTTAAGATATAACGACCAATAATAGCCAGGTTACTTGGTGCACTGCCCGGTTCTGGCTTTTCAACCATATCGGTCACGCGGATCAAGTCATCACTTAAATGCTCACCCGCAATAACACCATATTTATGGGTTTCATCTTCTGGTACTTCTTCAACTGCAACAATGGTGCAACGAAATTGCTTAAACAGCCCGACCATTTGCTCTAAAACACCCTGATCTGCGTGGACACATAAATCATCTGCCAATACCACAGCAAATGGGTTATCCCCCACTAGTTCTTTACCGGTAAGAATGGCATGGCCTAAGCCTTTCATTTCGCGTTGGCGAATATAAGTAAAGTTAGCGCCATCAATAAGCTCTCGAATATCGTCTAACAGCTCTTCTTTGTTCGTACCATTAATCTGGTGTTCTAATTCGTAGTTTTTATCGAAGTGATCCATCAAAGAGTTTTTTCCACGGCCAGTCACAATTGCCATGCTATTCATGCCAGCTTGAATCGCTTCTTCTACGCCATACTCAATCAGCGGTTTATTAACGATGGGCATCATTTCTTTTGGCATAGAC
>NZ_JAKJSW010000314.1:0-3560 GCF_050337375.1 Vibrio makurazakiensis
GTTTTGCAAAATACCCTTATCTAATAGAAGTACCTGATCTGCATGCCTTAACGTTTTGTTTAAATCATGATTTGCCATGATCACAGTGATCCCAAGTTCGGCAACTCGATCTATTAACTTATAAAGCAATGCTTCCTGAGCAATATCCAGCGGTGCTGCTGGCTCATCCAAAATAAGCAGTTTTGCGTAAGGGTTTAGAGAGGGCCAAATTTGCAGACACATTGCTGCTAAACGAACTCGTTGCCATTCACCACCCGATAATGCTTGTATAGAGCGATGAAGCTTATCTGATATGTCGAGCATATCCGCAATTTCATTTAACGCTTGTTGAATTAAAGGCTCATTATTCTTTGCGCTAGAAGGGATTGATAAAGATAAGTATTGGAAGACTTCCAAATTAAAAGCCGGACGTGCACTTTGGCTCAAATAAGCGCGATACAGAGCTAAGTCGGGCAAACTCATTTGGGATAAGTCAGCCTCCCCTAACATAATTTGGCCTTTGTATTCAGCCCCAACGCCAGACAACGATGAAAGCAGTGTACTTTTACCGCTTCCGTTTGGCCCAATCACATGTGTGATCGTACCGGGAGCCAAATTAAACGACAGTGGCAATAAACGCTCGCCAACATGGACACTTTTAATGCGAATCATGGTTTTTCACTAACATCCAAATAAAAATAGGAGCGCCGATACTGGTCGTCATAACCCCAAGCGGCAGTTCAGCAGAATCAAGTAATGTTCGTGCAAATATATCAGAGAACACTAGCAGCGCTGCTCCAGCAATAGCAGACAAAGGTAATAGAAAGCGATTGTCTGTACCTATGGCTAAGCGCAGTAAGTGTGGCACAACTAAGCCAACAAAACTGATAACACCACCAAGGGCCACTGCGCAGCCTACTAGGATTGAAACTGCAAAAATCAGCTTCCAACGTAGCTTTGGAACATCGACACCCAGCTGTGCTGCATGGGTTTCACCAATCATCAACTTATCAAGTTTACTGCCCTGCAAACACAACCAAATAATGACGGGAACCATAACAATAGTCAGCGAGTGCTGATACCAACTTACACCACCTAAGCTGCCCATTAGCCAGTACATCAGCAAACGTAGGCTCAAGTCGTCGCTAAAGTAGAAAGCCCACGTGACCATTGCCCCAGAAAGGATCCCTAATGCAACGCCAACTAACAGCAAACGCGTGGTAGTCAAACGCATGGCACGAGCCATGCCGACAAGAATAAGAGTAAAGCACAGTGAGCCTATCACCGAGGCGATCATAAATAGCTCAGGTGTCGGGGCAAAAGGCAAAAAGAATAATACGATGACCATAGCCAGGCTAGCGCCACCCGAGATACCCAGCACACCAGGTTCTGCTAATACATTACCCAGTAACACTTGCAAGCTTGCACCTGATACCGCTAATGCGGAACCAATCGCAACCGCAGCCAGTAAGCGAGGTAAACGTAAATCGAGTAAGAGTTTTTCTTCAAGGGCGGACATAGCGCCAAAAGGAGAGATGAAGAGGTCACCAACCATGAGGTAGATACAACTTAAAGCTATGAGAATAGCGCTCATAGAGTAAATCGCACGCTTCCAGCGGTTCTGTTTTTTACCAATAAGTTGTTGGAAGTCCATATCGAGCTACTTTGTCAGTGATGGCATAACCTTACCTGTATCCCAAAACAACTTCAAGGTTCACAGCAAGCTGCAAACCTTGAAAATCAGGGGCTTGAGGCCAATTATCAACCTCTATTCACTGTCTGTAACGAATTGGATACTAATTAGTCATAAACTAACTGATCATGTTCAAAACGGGTCTCAACTTCACACACCATAAGTGCAGCGCGTTGACCTATTGCCACATTTCTATTTGGGAACACTACTGCTTCATTTTCGTTTTTCGCCATTAAAGGCTTTTCCCCGTCATGTCCGAAAACTTCACCGTGCTTGAAGCTAGTGAAATTCTCAACATCATCGGCAAACATAAAACCGAAGTCTTCATGTAAACGAACGATAGTACGGCTAACGCGGTAAATAATAGACTTTTTCGACAAGTGTTCCGGTTTAGCTTCAGCGACTAAGTTACGCATAGCGAGATCAAACGCCGTCAGCTTATCTAATTGATTTTCACCTATACGCGCGACTTGCCCCAGCTCCATAGTTAAAGCCTGCGCTCCGAAGTTTTCTGCACTGTACCAGCTAAAAGTACTCGTCGGTGAATTTGAAAGCAGTACGGCTTCAACATGCCCGCTATTAATGAACTCAATCAGCTCTTTACTACGAACGGCATGCCTTACTTTCGGGCTTACGGCGAACGAATAGTGCTTCGAAAGACGAATTGCACAGTGAAGATCTAAGTGCCAGCGAGTCTCGACTCCCGTATCTTTGTAGAAGTCAGTGACTATCGTTTTAAGCTGATCAGCGATAACAACTTCTCGGTTCGTTTCACGCGGCTTATCATCGAAAAGTCGATTTAAGTTTTCATCTAAAAATCGAGTATGAGCATTCGTTGCTTCAGGGTGAGCAATAATGAATAAACAACGCGCTTCCACTTTCTGAAAACCCGTTTCAATATCCTCGATTAGCTTATCAGCCAACTCCATTGGTGAAGTTTCATCACCATGAATACCACAAGAGAAGACGATGTTTTTTGATTGGTCTGTATAGTTTGCAGGAACAACTTCCAACACACCTCTTTGATGTACTGTTAGTCGGACTCCATTTGAAAGGACACTTTGTCCTGCAAGCATTTCCTGTTCAAGATCTAGGCTGTCAAAAAGAAATGATTGGCGAAAGAGAGATTTCGTCATGCGCTACTCCTTAATTGCACGGCCGTATGTTAATAAATTGTACATGTTATTTTTGCAGCAAGGATCGCACTTATAGATAGAAATTACATTATCACTCACAAATATCTTCCCCACTCCCATTACGGTGTGCACTGAACTTCATAACTCATTGAGTTTTCAGGGTGATTTGAAGCCATGTAAGCTAACACGGCTTCAGTTTGGCATTATCAGGTTAAGATCAACAAATGCTATTGATTGAGCAGTTTTTCGAACTCATCAACTTGCGCTTTCACCATGTCGATACTTTGTTGCCAGAAGTCAACCTGAGTTAAATCCATGCCCAAATGCTTAGCAACGACATCTTCTGCCATCATGCTGCCAGTGTCACGAAGTAGAGATACATAATCAGAATAGAATTGGTCGCCTTTCGCATCTCGTTGAGCGTAAACCCCTTTACTGAATAAATATCCAAACAAGTAAGGATAATTATAAAAGCTCACTTCAGAGATACTGAAATGCAGTTTACTCGCCCAAAAATAAGGGTCAGCTTCGGTCATGGCATCGCCGTACCAATCTTTCCAGGTTTGTGACATTAATGAACACAGCTGATCAGGAGACAGTTCCCCTTGCTCCCGTAACTCATAAAATGCTTTTTCGAATTCGAAACGAACAGGAATGTTAACCATAAGCGCTAACGAAGAAGATAGCTCCTCCCACAACATTTCGAGTTTTTCATTATTGGTTTCCGCTTGATTTAGCAGATAGTCACGAAC
>NZ_JAKJSW010000048.1:0-25248 GCF_050337375.1 Vibrio makurazakiensis
GGTTGAAGCTGTACTTAATGACCCTGCAAAAGCACAAGCTTATTTCGATGAATACAGGCTTTTAGATGCAATTGAAAATATTGAGTCTAGAACCACAAAGCGTGAAAGTTCATCAGATAACGACGTGACTTTTTTTTAGATTTCGGAGGATTAATGAGWAAAAGAATATTAGTCGTGGATGATTCTGAATCGTTAAGGCAGGTAGTCAGTATCGCTTTGATGGGCGCTGGTTATGAAGTCATTGAAGCTAAGGACGGTGTCGACGCTTTATCTAAATTAAACGGCGATAAAGTTCATCTCATCATCAGTGATGTCAACATGCCGAATATGAACGGCATTGATTTCGTAAAATCCGCAAAGGAATTACCTAAATATAAATTTACGCCAATCATCATGCTTACAACGGAAAGCCAGCCTTATCTAATAGAGGAAAGCCGCAAAGCAGGTGCGAAAGCATGGTTAGCAAAACCGTTTAGACCTGATCAAATGTTGCAGGCCGTTTCTAAAATACTCGCTCCTTAATATGATCGAACCGAGCATAAGAGAGGAGTATTTATTACCCGCAGAGCTGACTATCTACGAAGTTGGTGAGATTTATGCTGACTTGCTTGAACGCGTGGGTCAGAACAAAAGCCTCAATGTTGATGCTTCCCGTTTGCAAGATATTGATACAGCGGGGATTCAGCTACTGGTGCGATTCATGAATATGTACCCACATCAACAATTCCAAATAATTAACGCTAGCTTGGTTCTTACTCAAGCCTTTGAATTCTTGGGCGTCGTTTGGGGTGTGGAGCTCAGTGATGAATAGAGAAATGCAGGCCGCACTTACGACATTTGTTAATGAAGCCAAAGAGCTACTGACAGAGCTTGAACAGGCGCTGTTGGAAATGGATGGAAGCGGGAGTGTGATCAACTCTGAGTTGACCAATTCAATGTTTAGGGCGGTACATACAATAAAAGGCAGTGCCGGGCTGTTTGGATTAAATGAAATCGTTGATATTAGCCACCAATACGAGACGTTACTTGGGTCTATTCGTGACGGGAAAGGGGAGCTAACCCCCGATACGGTTGAAGTGGGCTTAAAGGTTTGTGATGTACTTTCTGGGTTAATTGAACAAATCGGAAAGCCCGTCTCGCAAGAACTCACCAGCCAATGCCAATCGTTAATAGAAATGCTCTTAGAGCTAAACCCAGAGTCTTCGATGTTAAGTGAGTCTTCTGTAACAAGTGGCCCCATTACGTCCGACGCGGATGGTTCAGGTACTCCAGCGGATCATAAAACTCAGAACGAAAATGCGGGTTTACCAAAAGACGACCAATGCTGGCACATATCATTTCGCCCAAATATAGGCGTATTCAAAGACGGGTTAGACCCAAAAGCTTTTATTCATTTCTTAGCCAAATTGGGGAGAGTTGTTTCAATTAATCTTATCGAAGAAGCGCTAATTAACGCTGAGTCATTTGACCCAGAACTTTGTTACTTAGGCTTCGAGATTCGATTAGAAAGTTCAGCAAGTAAGCAGAAAATTGAAGATGTATTTGAGTTCATTCGTCAAGATGCCGAAATCCACATAATTGCACCAGACAGTAACGCGCAGACTTACATTGATTTAATTAATCAACTCCCAGAGCCAAACCAGAAGTTGGGCGAAATGCTTATTCGCTGTGGCGCCATTACCAATAGTGAACTCGAAGCGGGGCTAAACCTTCAGAGCGCGCAAAAGGAAAGCCAGTTATCACCTCCACTGCTCGGTAATGTTCTGGCACAAGGCCAAGCTGTTGCCCCCGAAGTGGTTCAGGCAGCGGTATCAAGGCAGCATCAAAAAATTCAAAGCAGTAAGACCCTGAGAGTTGAGGCAGAGAAACTCGATAGGCTCATCGACCAAGTGGGTGAAATGGTGATTACCGGCGCAAGAACAACGTTACTTGCGCACGAGTCGGGTAATGAATCGTTAATTGAAACCATCACCCAGCTTGAACGGCTGGTGGAAAATATACGTGATAGCTCTTTGCAGCTGCGTATGGTGCAAATTGGTGAAACCTTTAACAAATTTAAACGTGTAGTTCGTGATATAGCCCTTTCCGTAGATAAACAAGTGACCTTGCAAATCAATGGCGCTGAAACTGAACTCGATAAAACCTTCGTTGAAAAACTCAGTGATCCGTTGACGCATATTATTCGCAATGCCATTGACCATGGAATAGAACTACCGAGCGAAAGGCGGAATTTAGGCAAGCCTGAACAAGGCAGTATTTCGCTAAATGCCTACCATGAATCAGGGGCAATTGTGATTGATATCCGTGACGATGGGCGAGGGTTAGACAAGACCCTTCTTTTAGAACAAGCCAGCCTTAAAGGGCTTATTTCAAGCACCAGTCACCTAAACGAACGAGATATTTACTCCCTGATATTTGAGCCGGGATTTTCTACATCAGACTCTGTGACAAATTTGTCTGGGCGTGGCGTAGGCATGGACGTTGTAAAGCGCAATATAGAGCAACTTCGAGGAACAGTAGAAGTCACGAGTGAACCGGGTATAGGGACGGAAGTATCGATACGTTTACCCCTGACGCTTTCAATAATCGACGGGTTTATGTTTAAAGCCGCGAGTGCGAGCTATGTCATTCCGCTAGATAACGTCGTTGAGTGTTTAGAGTTGCACGAAGTGGTTTCGAAAGAAGAAATCGAAGACCGTCATTTTATTGATTTACGCGGAGAAGTTCTGCCATTTCTCCGTCTAAGAGAATTATTTGGAATTAAAGAGGTCGCTGAACATAGCCAGGAATCTTTAGTGATTGTCCAGTATGGGTCATTAAGGGCAGGGCTCATCGTTGATGGTCTACTTGGCGAGTTTCAAACGGTGATCAAACCATTAGGAAGATTGTTTGAAGGACTAAAAGGTATTAGTGGCGCAACCATTTTAGGCAACGGGGTCGTCGCTATCATTCTGGACGTGTTTTCTTTGATTCAATCTGCGGTGAATCGACAAGAGCTTGAAAGTATCGACATCGTAAAAGGTGACGATGAGCAAGGAGCATAACAATGCTGAATAAGCTGTCTATTAAAAACAAAATCATACTCGCGATGTTTACCATGGGGTTGTTGCTACTTGTAATAGCAATTTCAGTCCAAGTGAAAAACAGTGAGATCGAAGAGTATGCGATTAGCGTAGGGAAAAAGGACATCCCAGAGGCCATCTTATCGTTGAGTATGCTCGATGAGTTGGGGGATATGAACTCAAACGTTTTGGAGTTCATTACCGGTGAAGCCGAAGAAAAAGAGGACTTTCGTGCTAACTACACCGAGTTTGTCACTTTCTTTGAAGCCCTGAAGCAACTTGGAACGGTTGACCCTGTTTTAATACGTCAGATTGAAGAATTGTCTGACAAGTATTATGGGGATGGTCAGAGTTTAGTCTTTGATAAGTTCGACCCTACTCAAGAGCAAAAGGCCATCGATAAATATAACTTCTTAATCAAAGAGTTTGCTATTCCGTTGGAACGGTTACTGGACACGCTTAAGGAAGAAGAAGTGGCAGACGCTGGTAGTTCAGGGGATTTTGAAGAAGTTGTCACCGATGATTTACACGGTGTTTTATATTATTTGGAACTAATCGACGAAGAAGGCGACATGATGTCGGCTTTGAGCGCCTATATGCGTGGAGAAATTGGTGCAGTTAACCAGTTTGAAAAAGAATCTCGAAACTTCTCACAGTTCCTTTCTAAAATAAAACCCCTAGAACGTAAACCTGAAGAGATAAAAAACCTTTCCATCGTTGAACAAATGTATGAAGAAATTTATAACGGCGGTAAAGAGATCTTCGCAACTTACCGCCCACGCGACAAAATTACAGCCGCTGTAGAAATTGACAAGCTAGAGCATGATGTATTTAAAGAGTTAGAAAAAATCCTCGAAAAAATTAATGCTAATGCGAGTAAAGAAAGTAATAACTCGCTTAATGAGTTGGTGCTAGCAGCAAGGGACAGTATTACATTGGTTTGGGGGCTACTGTTCACGGCCGTGATTTTAGCGACGGCGACAGCGATGTTTCTGATTAAAGGAATTGTGATTCCGATAAAAGCGCTTGCCGATGCGGCAGAGGACTTACGATCAGGGGAAGGGGACTTAACTCGTCGAATCCCTGATTTTGGTCAGGATGAAATTGGTGATTCTGCCAAAAGCTTCAATGGATTCATCGAACGTTTACAAAATATTTTGCTCGATGTTCAGGCATCGGTAGAAGCTATTGCGCATAGTACTAATGAAGTCAGTACGACATCGAGAATGCTTAGCTCAACATCAAATCAACTCGCCTCAAGTGTTGAAGAAACCAGCGCGTCACTCGACCAGATGAGCTCCTCTATTTCCATGAATACTGACAACTCAAAAGTAACCAATAGCATTGCAACACAATCAAGTGCTGAGGCTCATGATGGTGGACAGGCGGTAAATGATACGGTTAATGCGATGACGGAAATAGCGCAAAAAATTGGCATCATTGAAGACATTGCCTATAAAACGAATTTGTTGGCATTGAACGCTGCAATTGAAGCAGCAAGAGCGGGCGAGCATGGTAAAGGGTTCGCTGTGGTGGCAGACGAAGTTCGAAAACKGGCTGAGCGAAGTCAGATAGCAGCGCAAGAGATAAGTAGCCTAGCAGATAACAGCGTGAAGGTTGCGCAGCACGCGGGAGATATGCTCAACCGAATGGTGCCGAACATTCAAAAAACGGCTGACCTAGTACAAGAAATTACAGCGGCTTCAACGGAGCAAAGCACCAGTGTCGGGGAAATTAATCGAACTGTTTCCCAGTTAGATGATATTGCTCAGCAGAACGCTTCAGCTTCGGAAGAGTTGGCTGCAACTGCCATCATGGTTCAAGAACAAACCGGAGAGATTAGGAAAACGGTCGGCTTCTTTAAGCTAACGAATAACTCTGATTCGAAGCAAAGAAAAAACTATTTGCAGAAAAAAAGTGTAACTCGTCAGGTAGAGGCTGAGCGTGAGAAACAAAGGACGGCACCAGCAAAGTCTAACCAATCRGATGGCTTCATCCCTTTTGATGATTAGTGAGGTTCAATGAGACAAATGTTGTCAAAAAACCAAATGATATCAAAAAATAAAGCGACCCCGAGGGACAAAGCAAATGTGGCCGGTGACAATGAAAAGTACTTGGAATTTGAAGTCTCTGGCAAACAGTTTGCTTACCATATTAGAAAAGTAGCGGAAATTATGGAGTATCCCGATGTGGAGCCTCTTCCTTTATCTCCGGGGTTCTTTTTGGGTGCAATTAACTTGAGGGGAGACGTTATCCCCATTGTAGATATCGCTATTTGCTTAGGTTTAGAGTCGCAACCTATCACGAAAAAAACGTGTGTGATTATCTCGGAGATTGAGTGCCAAAACACCGTGTACCAAGTGGGAAATAAAGTTGATTTGGTGACTCGGGTGATTGATGTTTCGCGAGAGCAAATTGATGAAGCCCCTGACTTAGCTGGGCAGTTAGAGCATCGTGTTTTAGTCGGGCTTGCTAAGCTCGATTCTCGTTTGTTGACCATATTGAATATAGATAATCTACTGTCACAAGCCCAATTAGAGTGGTTTGAGAAGCAACATACAACGGAACAGAGCCATTGTGTGGGCGCTGACCTAGAGGTGAATGATGAGTAGCTGCGATGAAGATACCTTTAGTGGAAAAAACGTCGATGGGTGCTTACTGGTCGATATTAGCAATGAAGTCTTTGGGATTTCTATTTCTAGCGTTAAAGAAGTGATTGAACTAGAGAGTGTAACGAAAATCCCAATGTGTACAGAGACGGTGAGTGGGGTGATTAACGTCAGGGGAAGTGTGGTTCCCGTTGTTGACGCTGCTAAGCGATTAGGCTTAGTGAACAAGCAGGATTACGACAAGTACAGCTGCATAGTGCTTTATGACAGTACAGACGAAGTAACCCATGAAGTGAATACCGTTGGTGTATTAGTTAATCGAGTAAGAGCAATTGAGCCGATTAAGGGGGAAGCGTTAGCTAATGCTCCTTATTTCGGAGCGCACGTCCCAGTTCATTTCATACAGAATATGATGAGAGTGAGTGAACAAGTCATCGTGATCCTAGATATGTCGGCGATGCTGAATGTAGAGTCAATCAATGAAGAAATAGTGGCTCATCAAAGAAAACTATTTAACAACATTCTTAGCTATTAGTATGTGAAGCATGGATAAGGAGTGTCGATGACAGACCTTAGCGATCAAACATTTTGTCAATTCAAACTCTTATTTGAGAGGTTTACTGGTATTTTGTTGGCTGATCATAAGAAAAGTACCGTGATTAATCGGCTATCGAGCCGACTTAGTTCTCTTGAACTTTCTTCCTTTGAGGAATACCTAACCTTCTTGCACTTCTCTGAAAATGAACAAGAGCTTCAAATGTTTGTCGATAAACTGACCACTCACGAAACTTATTTTTACCGAGAGAGCGAACAGTTTGAATGGCTTAAAGAGTATCTGAAACTCGGTGTGGCGAGTGACTCTACCGTATCAGTATGGAGCGCAGCTTGTGCCACTGGGGAGGAAGTATTTAGCCTGGCTATGTTACTTCAAGACGTACTGGGAAGTGCAAACTGGAATGTTTTCGGTACCGATATTTCCCTCTTATCAGTGCAAAACGCCCAGCAAGCAAAGTTCAAAATTCAGAATGTTTCACGTATCCCAAGCGAATACCGGAATCGATACTGCCTAAAAGGTGTTGGAAAATATGAAGGGTATTTTACTTTCAGCAAAGAAATTAAAGAGCGTTGTTTTTTCTCACAGGAAAGCTTGTTAGAACCAAATGATCAGTCTGGCTCAAATTACGATATCGTATTCCTCCGCAATGTGCTCATCTACTTTACTCCTCTAAAACAGAAGCAAATTGTCCAATATGTGATTGATAAAATACAGCTTGGAGGGCTACTTTTCCTTGGGCATAGCGAAAATATAGTCAAAGACCAYCGACAGCTTGAGCAACTAGAAGGGTGCATATTCAGGAAGGTGAGCCTATGAGCATTAATGTTTTTATTGTCGACGACTCAGCGGTTATCCGGCAGGTACTGGGCGAGATAATCGACGGTGACCCTGACTTAACTCTATTGGGTTCAGCACCGGATCCTCTTATCGCTATGCGTAAAATGAATAGGGCAATGCCTGATGTTGTTTTACTCGATATTGAAATGCCTAAGATGGACGGCATTACATTTCTAAAGAAAATTATGACTGAGCATGCGTTACCTGTTGTTATCCTTTCGSCACTTACCGCTTCTGACCCCGACTTATGCTTAGAAGCACTGTCGTCGGGGGCAATAGAGGTTGTGAACAAGCCCTGTAGTAATTTGAATGGATATCTGCATTCGAAAGAGGTGAATGAACTATTGTGTTGTATTAAACATGCAGCAAAAGTGAAGGTGAAGCCGATGGAGTACTTGGCTGATGATAGCTTCAGAAAGAACTTTTCAGCCGATGTCATATTAAAACCAACGACGCATARTCAGATCATCAAAACTGAACACATCATATTGATAGGAGCTTCAACTGGCGGGACAGAAGCCGTAGAGATGTTTTTAAATCATATGCCGCTTGGTAGTGCCCCTATCGTTATTGTTCAACACATGCCTGAGAAATTCACCACAGCCTTTACACGACGTTTAAATCAGCTCACTAAGCATTGCGTGGTTGAAGCAAGGAACGGAGTGTCTCTAGACGCTGGAGTTGTCTACATTGCACCTGGTGGTGTTCATACTATGATTAATAGGAATGAACAGACCTACTACATTGAGATCAAAGATGGACCCCAAGTCAGCAGGCATAAGCCTTCTGTCGACGTGCTATTCCGTTCTGCTGCACACCACGCGGGCAGTAATGGGGTTGGCGTGATTTTAACGGGGATGGGGGACGATGGAGCGCAAGGCATGTTAGAACTTAAAAACGCGGGTGCGAAAACTTTCGCGCAAAGTGAAGAAAGCTGTTTAGTCTTTGGAATGCCAAAAGAAGCGATAGCCAGAGGCGCTGTCGATAAAGTCTGTTCATTGAAAAACCTACCTTATCACGTCCAAAAAGCGCTGGTGGATATATGAATTGCTCGCCTCAGAAAGTTGAATATTTAGGGTTGATCAACGTCATACTTGATCATCAAGGGTTTATTACTGAATTATCGGCTCAGGCCAGTGACGTGTTTCGTGTTGAGGTCGGTATGGATATGCTGACAGACTGCTCGCTTGAGTTTATTGATGATAATTATCAACTTTACCCTTTTGACGCGCAGCTCCGTTTGTTACTGGAACAAAAAGCTTTAGGCGTAGGTTCAGCACCCTATGAATTTGAATGTGGGATCAGTTACCCCGATCGCAATGTCGTTTGGCTAAAGATTCATGTGATAGCGAGTGATAACGCTTTAATTCTTCACTGTGTCGACAGTGGTGAGCTGATCGCAGCCAGGCGTCTTAACCGACAGCTTTCAATTCAAGACCCTCATACTGGCTTACTATATCGAGAGGCTTTTTTAGCTAAGATAGAACAAGAAAACCGGTACGGAACGGTTTGCTGTGTGCGGATTTGTAATTACCAAAGAATTAATGAAATTTGGGGAGCGGCTGTCGCTAACCTTGTCTTCATGGAAATTTTGGCACGCGTATATTCAGAGATTGATTCTGCGATTTGCAGTAAGCATTCCACCGATAGTTTTATTGTGTTTGTGTCGAATAGCGAAGAGCTGGATATCGAGAAGTTTTACTCATTATTAAATGAACCCTTCCATTTCAATCAACGTCATTTTTTCAGTAATGTCGCGCTCGGTTATTATTTGGAGAGTGATGGGGATGAACATGAACAAAGTTTAAATAAAGCTGAAATGGCTATTCTAGATGTTTCCGCAGAAAGGATCCGTTTAGCTGAGTTCCAAGAAGATCTCGCCAGACAAATTGAACATCAGAACAATTTAGAAATGGAGTTTCGTTCGGCAATTAATGCCGATAATTTAGATGAACATTTTTACACCACTTTTCAACCCATTCACGATTCTAAATCTGGGGCTGTAGTGGGGGCTGAATGTCTAATTCGTTGGACGTTAAAAGAACAAATGGTTTCCCCTGTAGAGTTTATCCCAATAGCTGAAAAAACAGGTGATATCGGGTTGCTTACGAAATTCAATACTAAGGTACTTGGCAAGCTGTTAAGTAAATTGGAAAGTCGGGGAGTCGACACTTCAAATTACTTATTTGCTCTAAATATCAGTGTTGTAGAAATCTTGGATGTAGACTTCGTTGATAAGTTAACTGCGAGTATTGCGGATAATGGGTTAGATACACGACAAATTAAACTTGAGCTTACCGAGTCAGCACTTATCGATAACTTTAACTATGTGAATCAGGTGCTTGAGCAAATGCAGGACTTGGGTTTTAAAGTATCAATAGACGACTTTGGTACCGGATTTTCCAGTTTGAGTTATTTGTGTCGTTTACGGTTTGATGAAATCAAAATTGATCGGGCATTTGTAACTAATGTGGTTAGCGACGCAAAATTACAAACTGTGTTTAATTCTATCGCTTCTTTAGCGACGAACCTGAGTAAACCTGTGGTTGCTGAAGGAGTAGAAACGCTAGACCAACTTCAATATGCACAAGCCAAACATGTCGATTACATTCAAGGGTATTACTTTAGTAAGCCTTTGTTAGAGAAGGAATTTATAGACTATTTGGTTGCTAGCCTAGAGCAAGATTAAGAGCTGATTCAACGAAGTCATGTTTGGCTTGCAGATATATAAGTACGACGCCGACTAACTTATCCATCACGTATGAAAAAAGCCCCTTTTCAGGGGCAATCGTTACGCAAACCGCTATTTATTAGCTATCCATCGCTTGTTCACTACAGTTTCATCTTCACTATAGTTTGAATCGAGATACCACTTCTTCTAGCTCTGCTACCTTTTGGTAGAGCTGTGCGACGGAGTCTGCTCCTGCTTGTGTTGTTTGCACTGATGAGTCGGCAATTTGGCTTATGGCCGCAATGTCGCGTGACATCTCTTGAGTCGCAATCGACTGCTCCGTACCGGCTGTCGCAATCATATCAATCATGCCATTAACATCATTTGCTCTGGCGACGATTTGTACAAGCGCTTCTCCTGCTGAGTTAGATAGGGTAACGCCTTCCGCGACTAAATGAGTGCCTTCACTCATTCTTTCTACTGCTTGTCGTGTCTCTTGTTGGATTGAAGTGATTAAGCTTCCGACTTCATCGGTTGCTTTAGAGGTTCTTTCTGCAAGTCCTCTCACTTCATCGGCTACGACAGCAAACCCACGTCCAAGCTCACCTGCTCGGGCAGCTTCAATTGCAGCATTTAAAGCAAGTAGGTTGGTTTGTTCGGCAATGTCATTGATAACCTGTATTACATTACCAATTTCTTCACCGCGTTTACCTAGGCTATCGACTGTCTCAGCTGTTTCGTTTACTACTTCAGAGATCTTATTCATTCCAGTGACGGTTTCTTGCATGAGCTGACCACCGTTCGCCGCTTCTTCACCTGCGAGCTTAGCGCTTTGTGCCGCTTCTGAGCTTTGGTCTGCGACCTGACTTACGGTTACTGTCATCTCTTCAACTGCACTAGCGATAAGCGTTGCTTTGTCGGCTTGCTCTTGAATACCTGTCGCGACTTGCTGACTCATTTGATCAACTTGGTCGGTATTATTCGCCACTTCGGAGGCAACGTTGATAATGCTTTGTAATACGGTACGGAGTGACTCCTGCATTTCGTCAACCGCTCTGGCAAGGTCGCCAAGTTCATCTTTATTGGTTTCATTGATAGCGGGAGCTGTGAGATCGCCGTCAGCAATGGATTGAGCTTTAGACGCGATGACATCAAGTCTCTTTTTAATTAACGAAGAAAGCTGCCACGCGACGACAAAGCCAACGACTACAACCACAACTACGTTGACTGAAAGCCAAAATACGATGGTTGCCATATTGTCATTGACGGTTTTCAATGCCGAAGTCGCGTCGGTTTTTTCTTCAATGGATGAGCTATCCAAAATATCTTCGAGAGGAGTAATGACACTGTGCTCGAGCTGATCGACAAGTTGAAGCGCCGCTGCTTTTTGTAACGGCTGATAGTTAGAAAAAACATCATCAGCAACACTAAGGATCTGGTTGTAGTAGGCTTCGATCTGTTCTATATCGCGAACTTCCGCAGGCTTTTGCTCTAAAGGTTTTAGTTTTTGTAAGTAGTCATTAAAGGACTTCGAGTCATTTTGAAATGCTGCTTGTGCACCTTCTCGCCCCCTTATGTAGGCATTTAATGAAGCGATCATGTCGCCAGCTTCATCCACTAGCTCAAGGTAATATCTTACTCCCGGTAGATCATCGTTTAGTGACTCATTCAAATCAGTGGTTTTGTAAGCATCGTTAAATTCTTGTTCTTTGAGTTTATCGAGTAGGTTTTCTAGTGGATCTCCAACATTTTTAGTGAGTTCTTCTACCTTTCGTATTGCCTCTTGCTCGTGAGCAGGTGAGTACTTTGCAAAGACATCTCGGTTAATTCTGTCGATATATTCATTTGCTAGCGACTCTATTCGGTTCATCTTATCGATATCTGACTGCTTTGAAGATTCGAGTGGACGTAGTATTGAAAAGTAATGTCGAAACTCTTCAGTATTGGTTTTAAAGCTTTGAGACTCGTCAGCTTCGCCGTTCAAGTACTCAAGTGCATTAGTCTGTAAATCACCGATTTCATCTAATACATTTAAATACGCGAGGACTCCTGGTACATCATCAGATTCAATCTCTGCTGAGATCACTGCGGATCGATTGACGACCGACCACACAACAAAAGCTAAAATAAGTGTGGTGAGGATAATAATTGAAAAGCCGAGATAGAGAAGATTAGAAAGTTTGAAGTTCATCAATTCGCTCCTTATATGAACGTCATGCAACCATATAAGTATGGTGTGACTTAATTTCTCTGCCACTTTAATAATGAATATATTAATAGCGGTGAAAGGAGAGAGGTTTTATAACGGTAAGATATTAATGGGAAGGCGATAGTAATCAGTAATTTGGAAAAAAGCACAACCGGAGTTGTGCTTTTTTATAAAGGTGTTGATTAGTCAGCTTTTGCTTAAAGGTTAGCGCTGTGTACTACGCTGGCGGTTTTGACCTGAACCAGTCGGCTTTTTGCCTTTATGTTGGCTTGGCTTGTTTCCTGCTGAATGCGCTGAGCCTGATGGCTTTCCACGACCTGCTGGTTTGTTACCACCGTTGCCATTTTTGTTATTACCGGAGTGGTTGCTGCCACTATGGTTATTAGCGGTATTACCACCACCGCCTTTTGCCCCATTGTTTGAACCGTTACGTGCCCCTTGTTTGCGTGGCTTCTCGCCGCCTAAACCTGGCTGCGACTTACTGTGCTTAGTAGCAAAACGCTGTGAACCGTGACGACCTGACTTACGACGCTGTGCAGGAGTTTGTGCATCAAAGTCTTCTTCTGGCACTAGACAGTTTGGCTTGTCACCAATCAGGTGTTTCTTACCCATGCTGATTAGCGCTTCACGGATTATTTTCCAGTTTTCAGGATCGTGGTAACGCAGTAGTGCTTTATGCAGACGACGTTGACGGTCACCTTTCGGCACTGGTACATCTTCACGTTTTTTGTACTTAACGCGCTTCAGAGGGTTAGTCTCTGAGTAGTACATCGATGTTGCGTTACACATTGGCGATGGGTAGAAGTTTTGTACTTGGTCACACTCGTAGTTGTGCTTTTTCAGCCACATCGCAAGGTTAAGCATATCTTCATCTTCGGTGCCCGGGTGAGCAGAGATGAAGTAAGGGATTAGGTATTGTTTCTTGCCTGCTTCCGCGCTGTACTTCTCGAACATTTCTTTGAAGCGATCGTAAGTGCCCATGCCCGGCTTCATCATTAGGTCTAGAGGACCTTTTTCAGTATGCTCTGGAGCAATCTTCAAGTACCCACCAACGTGGTGAGTTACAAGCTCACGTACATATTCAGGTGATTCAATAGCTAGGTCGTAACGAACACCAGAAGCGATCATGATCTTCTTAACGCCCGGCACTTTTCTTGCCGAACGATATAAATCAATTGTGTGCTGGTGGTCTGTGTTTAGCTTCTCACAGATTTTAGGGAACACGCATGATGGGCGGCGACAGTTAATTTCTGCTTTCGGGTCTGAACAACCTAAACGGTACATGTTCGCCGTTGGACCACCTAAATCAGAAATAGTACCGGTAAAGCCAGGTACTTTATCTTTAATGTCTTCAATTTCATCCAAGATCGATTCTTTCGAACGGTTTTGAATGATACGGCCTTCGTGCTCTGTGATTGAGCAGAAAGAACAACCACCAAAACAACCACGCATGATGTTCACCGAAGTTTTGATCATGTCGTATGCTGGAATTTTCGCTTTGCCATACATCGGGTGCGGAACACGCTTGTAAGCAAGGCCAAACACGTAATCCATCTCTTCTGTTGAAAGTGGGATTGGTGCTTGGTTAACCCATAGCTCACGGTCACCGTGACGCTGAATAAGCGCACGACCTGAATACGGGTTAGTTTCTAGATGAAGAATACGGCTTGCGTGAGCGTAAAGAATACGGTCATTGTTCAGCTTTTCGTAAGCAGGAATACGCACGGCCGTTGTTTTTGCATCGTGGCGAGAAGGACGAACAGTAATTGGTTGCGCTTTTACTTCTTCTTTCTCATCTTTCTTAGTATCACACTGAGTTTCTACTTCGTATGGGTTGACCGGAACATAGGCTTTGTTCGGTTTTTCAATACGAGATGAATCAATGATTTTGAAACCTTCTCGGGCTGCAGGTAGGTTTACTGCTGTGCCACGAATGTCAGTCATGCTTGTGATGTCTTCACCATCAGCTAGACGGTGTGCGACTTCAACAAGAGCACGTTCTGCGTTACCAAAAAGCAAGATATCAGCTTTTGCATCAAACAGAATTGAGCGACGAACTTTATCTGACCAGTAATCGTAGTGTGCAACTCGGCGTAAGCTCGCCTCGATACCACCTAATACCACAGGCGTGCCTTTATAGGCTTCACGACAACGTTGCGAATAAACCAAAGTTGCGCGGTCTGGGCGTTTACCACCTTCGTTATTTGGTGTGTAAGCGTCATCGTGACGTAGTTTTCTATCAGAGGTGTAGCGGTTGATCATGGAATCCATGTTACCCGCAGTGATACCGAAGAATAGGTTAGGTTGACCTAGCTTCATGAAGGCATCTTTATTGTCCCACTTAGGCTGAGCAATAATACCAACACGGAAACCTTGAGCTTCAAGAAGACGACCTATGATCGCCATACCAAAGCTCGGGTGATCGACGTACGCATCGCCCGTTACAATGATTATGTCACAGCTGTCCCATCCAAGAGCATCCATCTCCTTTCTACTGGTAGGCAAAAAGGGTGCAGTTCCATAGCACTCGGCCCAGTATTTTTTGTGTTCGTGAATAGGAGTTATATCGCTGTACATATTTCAACCTCTGATTTTTGAGGCGGGAATTATAGCGGTATGTAGTAAGACTAGCTAGCGGAACATACCCATGAAAACTCTATAGGAATATTTGTTAGGGAGATCTTGGTTAAATTTATAAACCGGATGTAAACTAAAATTATGATACCTGTTTAGTAGGTCGGAGTATGGAAATCAATCAATTAGAGTCACAACCAGTCGTTGATAGAAGGTTTGATTTTTCGGGGAGTCATTATCCAATCGTTGATTGGACACTGAATTTAGAAAACCAGAAACTAGAATATGACGTGAGCTTGATTAATGAGTTATTAAACTTAACCAGTCCCTTACAGAAGTATTCGGATGTATTGAAACTGGTAACTAAACAGTGTCGACGGCAATTAAAACAGAAAATAGAAGAGGTTTTAGATACTGGAGAACCGAGGTTTGTTACTTGTTGTGTATTTCCTAATGGCCAAATCTTTTCTTATGTAGAAATCTATATAGAAATGCTTTCCCCAAGTGTATTGCAGGGTACATTGAGACCGATGTTCTCTATATCTTCTAAAAGTGAAGTTGCCAATATCTTTGGTGCGATGTTCGAAAATTCTCACCACGGCATTATTATTACTGATGAACAGACGCGTATCATTGCTTGTAATAGCTATTATGAACAGCAAAGCGGTTACGAAAATTCAGCCTTAGTTGGACTTAAAACATCGATTTTGAATGCAGGGAAACATTCGCCACAATTTTACAAAAATATGTGGCGTGCACTGCGCGATGAAGGTATGTGGTCTGGGGTCATGTTGGCGAAAAACAGCAAAGGCTTTATTTACCCGCAAGAAATGACGATTCAGAAGGTTGAACCTACAGAGGGGAAGGTTTATTACGTTGGGCTTACGGTTAATTTATCACGCAGCCTTGCTCAAATTGCCGATAAAGAGTTGGGAGGCGTCGAGCTTCTTACTCAACTTCCAACTAAAGAACGCTTTCTTAGCCAACTAGATATTCTGCTTGAGTCCAAAGATCAAACAACTGGCGTTATCGTGTTAGGTATTAAACCAGAGTTTGATGCTGATTCATTATTCGAAGACCAAAAACAGTTCGCAGATATTCTTTCTCATATACGAGGTACTCGGGTTCCGGGTTATGTTGGAAGTTATACCTTCGTTGTCTGTGTAGAATTTGTTATTCCCGAAAAAGGGACTTTTGTTCACGCATTAAACAATGCGATCCGCCGTTATTTCACTGAGCTCAAAAATATAATTAGCGAGCGAGTTTATCTCGCGATATTCAAAGGGAAAGTTGGAGCTTCAATATTAGATGTCGATGCTAAAAACTCTCATCGTTTGCTGTCGCATTCCTTACAGGCGATGGTTGGCGCTAAAGAGTATGCTGGTAAACACATTAACTATTTTCATAGCAATACCCATAAAGAGATGGCTCGTAAGCAATATCTCGAAGTGGTCATTCAGCAGCTATTGAATCGCAGTTTACTTGAAGTTCATTACCAACCGATTGTCGATGCCCAAACCGGTAAGGTGATGATGTTTGAGTGTTTATGTCGCTTTCCAACCATCAAAGGTGAAGTTTTTGATACTCAAGAGATGATTGACCTGACCGAAGAGCTTGGTTTGATCACCGAGTTAGATAGAAGCGTTGCCTTGATAGCGTTGAAAGAACACAAAAAAATTCGTCAGTTGTTTGGGGATGAAACAGGCTTGACGATAAATTGTTCGTTAAAAACTAATGGTAATGCTCAACGTTTATTAGTCGAGACTGCGCAGTTGATAAGCTCTCATACCGATAGACCTGATTTAGTGATTATTGAAATTACTGAAAACGGTCATTTCGCGAGTGATTTTGATCAGGAGAGAGCCTTCGAAAAACTAGGGGAACTGGGACTAAGTGTGGCAATTGATGATTTTGGCTCAGGTTATTCGTCTTTATCTTATTTAAGTAACGGGTATTTTAAGAGATTAAAGATAGACAGAGGGTTAATTGTCGATATTCACGAGAATACTAACAAGTTTAATATCATAAAAATGATCACCAAACTTTCCCACACTTTAGGGATAAAAGTGATTGCAGAGGGGATAGAAAAGCCTGAAGAGCTGACGATTTTGCAGTTATTGAATGTGGATTACATTCAAGGCTATCTTATCGACAAGCCAAGTAAATTAACTGAATTACCTCAATTGCTCGAAAAAGAGCAAGATGAATCCATGTTTAACCCAAGAGCAAAACCGCAAGATGTAAGCCAAACTATTTATGCTTTTTTTAGACATGCGCCACCGAAAGTAAAATCAAATGACCCACTGTCGCTAGCTGCAAGTTATTTAGAAAATAAGGCCACTCATTACCTTCCCGTTATTGTTGAGAAAAAATGCGTCGGTCTGCTGAACAAAGAAATTGTTAACTTGCATATGACGCCTGCAATGGGGACTGACTTGGAATCTGAAAAAGAAGCAAAAATTTGGAATAAGCCCGTAAACCAAATGATGAAAGTCACTTTTACCTCATTACCTGTGGATACTCATATGAATGAAATTCCTGGGCTTGTTGAAAAAGGAGTCGCGTTCCCTTGGGTTTTGATAAACGAGCAAGGTCATTACAAAGGTATGGTCAACGAATCTGATTTGCTTGCCTACTGTTTGCCGTGGATGGATTGAGTCGCTACAGCTCGCTTTGTTGATAATCAAGATTATCGGGTTGATGGAGAAGTGTTTCATCGTAAAATTTGCTGGATAACTCAAMACGCTCTAGCCTTTATGGGTGGCTTTGCTATTATCTGCGGCAACTTTATCGAAGATGTAATGAATAACTCATGATTGAATCTCTATTAACGCTATTTTCCCCGATGTTGCTGGGTGCTCAGCTTGTATTGACGCTCATTATGATAAAAGGTGATATTTGCCCGGGCCAACGTGGGCGTATCCATAAGCTGTTACCGGCAATTGGTGTATTRTGGCTTGCTGTCGCTTCAATCCAAATTGAAGCCTTCATGATTGTATTTGCCGTGTTCTATTTTTACTCTCAAGTTCAAACTAAGAAGACTCGCGATCAAGGTCCAATTTGGCTAATGTATTTAGCGAATGGTTTAGCGGTAGCGCTAGTCGGCATCCAAGTTAGTACACAAGCTTCACTCGCCGCAATGCTTGCACATGTGATTTGCATTGCTTTATTGGGTGCTAGCTTTTCTCACCTTCTTTTGACTATCGCTCGAACTCGCTTACAAGCTTTCCACCGCATTTTGCCGGTTACAGGCGTCCTAAGTGGAATGCTAATTGTACTTGCCACGCTACTTAACGCTTATTCGATGACGGAAGCTGAACTGGAGTTAGTTACTAAGAACTTACTGTTTGGTTTTGCGTTATTAATATCAGCAATAATTGTTTGGTGCTGGCACTTATTCTTTATCAAAGCTCCAGAAAAGATTCAGCTAAGTATCTCACTCGTGATGTTACTTATTGCGACCTTAGGTCTAAGTCAGCTTTGGGTTTTGTAAGTTTTATTCCT
Organism: Vibrio makurazakiensis; assembly: GCF_050337375.1. NCBI lineage: Bacteria > Pseudomonadati > Pseudomonadota > Gammaproteobacteria > Vibrionales > Vibrionaceae > Vibrio > Vibrio makurazakiensis. The sequence goes on from NZ_JAKJSW010000048.1 coordinate 18,023, forward strand.
TTTTGTTGTATGACTTGCTAGCCTACTAAATGTGATGAATGCTTGCAGCGAAACAGGCTCATCAACAACGTAAATTAGATAAAATTTGTGACTTAGACTTTCGCGAATTGCTTTAGTCCCATCTAAACTTATATAGAGATGGATGGGCTGAGGGCAATAGTATGGATCTGAGTAACGTCAGTAATTTCGATAGCATTATCTTACTGGGTATAGTGAACGAAAAGCTGCGTCTTGAATGCGATAGTTTTGAAGATTTAGTCAGTATGTATGAAATGGATGTAGAAAACGTGGTAGGTAAACTGGATGTTTTAGGTTATCAATATGACCCTTTAACGAACCAATTTAAATCTTATTCACGTTAAGTTCCATTTACGTTAAATCTAGCCTTTAATCTGATAAAGCCACGGCCATTGAGTTCGTGGCTTTATTGTTTTTAATGTCTTAGTTTTCCAATCTCTGCCTTTCGGCAACTACTTCACGCCTACTTTTTACTTCTAAATGCCAAGATACGTTCTAAGCTTTAGTTGTATTCATTCTTTAATGAGAGCGTTGAATAATGCGCGTCTAGCTTCGATTATCACGGCAGATTGATAGTGGTTTTGGCTGCTCCCGTTCTCATTACACTGAAACCATAGGCTTTGGAAGGTGTATTATGCCAGAAAGGAATCTGGGATCTCCCTCGTCATACATGGAGCACATATACCCAGAGATTGAGTGGCGATGGGATATACAGTCAGGTCTGTTCGAATACGATGAAAGCGTAATCAAAGATATCCTTCCAATTTCCCACTCAGTTTCCTCGATATCTGAAGTTCTTCAGTTTATGTCTCAATGCGATCGTGAAAAAATAAAAAAATCCTTTCTTCAGGCTCTGACAACTAATTCTGATCAGTACTTATCCTGCTGCTTGAGCTTTGATCGCTTACATGTTGTTTACGTAGAATTTTTTATTCAGCGTGACAGTGAAAAAGGGTTAAAAGGGAGCGTTAAGCCGCTACTTGTTATGCCTGATAGAGAAGAGTTAGGCATGCTGTTTCAGCAGTTATTCAATAATAGTCATCATGGGATTTTGGTGGCTAATCGTGATAAGCGGGTAGTGATTTGCAACCATTATTTTGAGCAGCACAGTGGATATTTGGGAAACCAAATTGCTGGTAAGCACATAGCGATGTTCGACTCTGGAAAACATACTCACGAGTATTATGATCGTATGTGGACGAACGTTGAAGGAAAGGGGTATTGGACGGGAACATTATTGGTTAAGAACGCCAAAGGGGATGCAATAGCTCAAGAGCTGACACTTCAGAAGGTATCGATGGGTTCTGATACATTTTATCTAGGCTTTTTTGTCGATCTTTCTAGCCACTTCTATCGAATAGCTGAGCAAGAAGATGGTGGAGTAGAACTACTTACTCAGCTTTCAACCCAGCAGCAGTTTACCGCTTTACTGCTCAAGCAGTGCCAGGAAACAGACGAAAAACTGATTGATCTAGTGATTGCATTTCAACCGCAATTTGAAAATGAAATTGAACAAAAACCCGAACTCTCGGTAGCGTTATCACGGAACTCTCGATGCTGCCATGTAGGATATTTAGGGAATAATATTTTTGTCGTGAGTATGCAGTGTCAAAAAGGATCTGCGAAAGAGACCGTTGAAATACTCCATAGAACCATACGGCAGTTGTTCAATACTATTTACCAGTCAACAGGTGAAAAGGTTAAGCAGTCAATCATTGATGGCAAGGTCGGTGTCTCAATTTTAGGGCACGATACCGAAAAGCCCAAACGCATGGTTAATCATGCGATTCAATCTATGTTGGAGTGCGATCAGAAAGGGCTTATTTCCTTTTATCACGGCGCGATCCATAAACAGATTTTACGTCGTAAGCAGCTTGAAGAAGTGGTTGTTTCGTCGATCAACAACCAAAGTGTTGAAGTTTATTATCAGCCGATTATTGATACCAATAATTGGGATGTGGCTAAGTTCGAAGCTTTATGCCGGTTTAAATCTGAAGATGGGAAAATCTATAATACTCAGGAAATGGTCGCGATAGCAGAGGAATTAGAACTAGTTTCAGATCTTGACCTTTGTGTCGGTGTCGCCTCGTTGAATGGGCTAACGAAGATCCAAGAACGGTATGGCGAACGAATCGGTATTACGATTAATCGCTCATTAAATACGAAGCTAGGGGCGGAGGCGGTACTCTCATCTGCGCTACAAATGGTTCGAGAGTTTGCGAACACRCCGGAATTAGTCACCATTGAACTGACAGAAAGCGCCTATTTTGATAGTGAATCCAGCCAATCTGATCTTATCCATAGCTTACGTGAACACAAAGTCAGTGTTGCAATCGACGACTTTGGCACAGGTTATTCGTCATTTACCTATCTTAGTGACTGTAACTTTGACTTGTTGAAAATTGATAGAGAGTTCGTGATTGATATACAAGTTGGAACTCACCGCTATTTCATTGTAAAAATGATCACTGAGCTTTCCCATACTTTGAATGTAAAAGTAGTGGCTGAGGGGGTCGAGACTCAGCAAGAGCTTGAAGTATTGTGTGGTCTTGGTGTTGATTATATTCAAGGTTACTTTTTCTCTAAGCCATTACCTTTGTCTCAAATAGAACAGGCTTGGTCTTACCAAGAGCGTTTGGAACAGTTTTTAGACAGTAACTCGATGATCAAAGGTACTGGTATACTGAGTATTTCTTGTAGCGAAGCACCAAGATTTACGCCTGAGTCGTGCATTTTAGATGTGAAAAAAGCATTTGATGCAGATCCTTTGTTAGAGGCGGTAAGCGTTATTGTGGAGGATAAATGTGTAGGGGTGCTAACCAAAGCCAAATTACAACTATATCTAACGTCTACAGTGGGGACTAAGCTGGAAACCGCAAAAGATTTAGCCTTATGTAAACGTAGCCTTAGTCAGGTGATGGATACTAAATTTGAAAAGCTCAGCTTTAAAACCAAAGCTAAAAGTATCCCGGTATTATTGAATGAAATTTCAGCGCCACCTTGGATTATAGTTAGCGATTTTGGCCTTTTCTTGGGGCTAATTACGCAAGGTGACATTCTGACTTACTTTTCGGCGAAAGTTTAAACCACTTCAATGCCATCAAGGTGGCTTTTACTTTGCTGACGAGCTGTACTAAAAAATGCTTGTAGGTAGCGCTTGTCTTTTTCTGAATTCCTTACTGCTGCAAAAAGCCTGCGCGATAGCCCTTTTCCTAACGGTTTGCTTGCGATTAAGCCCTGTCTAGAAAACTCACTGATCGCCCAATTCGGAAGTGCAGCTACGCCCAACCCGGCAGAAACCATTTGAACCAACATTAGAGTATTGTCTGCTTGCTTCCATTTCTTTGGTTCGACACCTGCGGGCTGTAAGAAGTGTTTAACCACATCTAAACGCTGTTTTTGTACCGGATAAGAAAGCATGGTTAATTCGGTAAGATCTTGAGGCTCTACATATTCCTTCTCAGCTAACGGCGAGTTTATTGCTGTGATTAAACGCATCTCAAAATCAAACAAAGGTTCGTAGTGAACTTCAGATCGTGGCTGAATATCAGAAGTAATGACAAGGTCAAGCTCACCAGCCATTAGTGCGGGAAGTGGTTCAAACCCAAAGCCCGATGAGAAATCTAAAGTCACGCTTGGCCAAGCAATTTGGTATTCCTTTAGCGCGGGCATTAACCATTGGAAGCAAGAATGACATTCAATTGCCATATGAAGTCGGCCATTCACATCTTCTTTTAAACTTGCGAGTTCATTTTCAGCTTTGGCAAGCTTGGGTAACAAGTCATCAGCGAGCTTGAGTAATATCTCACCTTCAGATGTGAATTTTACTGGGCGTGTTTTACGCAAAAATAGCTGACCACCGATCCGCGCTTCTAAATCCTTAAGCTGGTGGGAGAGTGCCGATTGAGTTAAATGCAATGACGTTGCAGTCGCGGTTAAAGACCCGCTATCGCGTAGCGTGGTTAATGTCCGTAAATGTTTAAGCTCTATCATGAGTTTCCCTCATATTCCCTAAGCCAATATTAATTTTTCTAAGTTAGTTTCAACAGTACTTGGTTTTATATCATCTGTAAACGTCTAGACGGCTAAATAAAATGTGCATTGTTTCTGTTAAGTGCATCTATATGAATATCTTTCATAAACAAGATGAATATTTGGAGATTGTTCATGTTGGTGTTTAGAGAGATAGTTTAGCCATCCAGACGCCTTGATATGTTTTTAAGCGAATAAGCAGAGAAGTTCTTAATCGAGTAAGAATGAGAAAACATAGGCGCTCTGACCGGATACTAAAAATTACAGAATAAGGAATAAGTTCATGACAACGACAACGCACATTTTAGGCTACCCACGTATTGGCGAAAAACGAGAATTAAAATTCGCTCTAGAGAAATACTGGCGTGGAGAAATAGAACAATCTGAATTGAAAGAACTAGGTAGCGAGCTGCGTAACCGTAACTGGAATGTCCAATCTGAGGCGAACTTAAGCTTTGCAACGGCGGGAGATTTTGCATGGTACGATCATGTACTCACAACCACTTTATTATTGGGGCATACTCCGAAGCGTCACGCAGGCGGTTCAAAAGAAGAAAAAGGCTTCCCAGATTTGGATACTTTGTTCCGCGTTGGCCGTGGTCAATCACAAACTCAGTCGACCTGTTGTGGCGGTAAGCATAGCTCTTCTGAGAATGAAGGAACGGCAGCGTCAGACATGACTAAGTGGTTCAACACAAACTACCACTACATTGTCCCTGAATTCAGTAAAGATGACTCATTTGAAGTAAGCTGGCCGCAACTGTTTGATGAAGTGAGTGAAGCTGTAAAAGCGGGGCATAAAGTAAAACCCGTTTTATTAGGGCCTTTATCTTACCTTTACCTAGGTAAAGAAGTTGAGGAGGGCTTTGACCGTTTATCATTACTTCCTCGTTTGCTAACGGCTTATCAAGCCATTCTTGCTAAGTTATCTAAACTGGGTGTTGAATGGGTTCAAATTGATGAGCCAATCCTATCTCTAGAATTAGAAAAACCGTGGGCTGATTCATTCAAACTAGCTTATCAAGTGATTCAAAGTGATATTAAGTTACTGCTTACGACTTACTTTGATTCCGTAACAGATACGTTAGACAAGATTGTAGAGCTTCCAGTGAACGGTCTACACATAGACTTATCTGCAGCCCCTGAGCAACTAGATGAAGTAGTCAATAAACTACCGAAAGATTGGGTATTGTCTGCAGGTGTTATCAATGGACGTAATGTGTGGCGAGCGGATTTAGCATCTCAACTTGCAACTCTGCAACCAGTGAAAGGCAAGCTAGGTGATAAGCTTTGGGTCGCAAGTTCATGTTCATTGCTTCATAGCCCTGTGGATTTGGAACTAGAAGAAGCACTAAGCGAAGAAGTGAAAAGCTGGTTTGCGTTTGCTAAGCAAAAAGTGACCGAAGTTAGCTTACTAGGGAAAGCATTAGATGGCGATCAAGGGGCTATCTTAGCGTGCGAGACTTACAGTCAACCAATACTGGCACGTAAAAGTGCAACTCACGTTAATAAGCCTCAGGTTCAGGCAAGGCTCAATACCATCACCAAGGCGCTAACAAACCGTAGTGAAGCTTATGCAAAGCGAGCTTCGCATCAGTCTGAAGTGTTAGGTTTACCTTTACTGCCGACAACAACAATCGGGTCATTCCCACAAACCAGTGAGATCCGTGTTCAGCGTAGCGCTTACCGCACTGGTCAGCTAAGTGAAGCAGATTACACAGCTGCGCTAAAGGGCCACATTGAAGATGCTGTAAAGCGCCAAGAAGCACTTGATTTAGATGTTTTAGTTCACGGTGAAGCTGAACGCAACGATATGGTGGAGTACTTTGCAGAGAACTTAGCTGGCTTCCAAACAACTAAATTTGGTTGGGTACAAAGCTACGGTTCACGCTGTGTGAAACCTGCGGTTGTTGTGGCTGATATTGAACGAGAAAAGCTGATAACTGTTGAATGGTCTACGTATGCACAATCACTTACGTCTAAACAGATGAAAGGTATGCTTACTGGCCCTGTAACTATTCTATGTTGGACGTTCCCACGTGAAGATATCTCACGTAAAGAAATTGCTAATCAGCTCGCCTTTGCTCTGCGTGATGAAGTGTCTGACTTGCAAGATGCTGGCATCAATATTATTCAAATTGACGAGCCAGCGATTCGTGAAGGTTTGCCACTGAAAAAAGGTGACCATGCTGAGTATCTAGAGTGGGCGGTAGACGCATTTAAGATATCAGCTGCGAGTGCGAAACCAGAAACCCAGATCCATACTCACATGTGTTACAGCGAATTCAATGAGATAATTGATTCAGTAGCGGCATTGGATGCGGATGTTATTACCATCGAAACCTCACGTTCGAATATGGAACTTCTGAAAGCTTTTGAGGAGTTTAACTATCCGAATGAAATTGGCCCTGGCGTTTACGATATACACTCACCAAACATTCCTTCTGAAGAGTGGATTGTCGATTTACTGAAAAAAGCAGCAGAAAAAATTCCAGCGGAACGCTTGTGGGCTAATCCTGATTGTGGTCTCAAAACCCGTAACTGGGCAGAAACAGAAGCTGCACTTGCTAACCTGGTTTCAGCAACAAAAACGCTACGCAAAGAGTGGTCTGAAGCCGAAGTTTGAGCTTTAAACCATCAATGTTAAAGACAAACGTCGGAAATTTCCGGCGTTTTTTGTATCTATCGTAAAAAGTTCAAATTATTTTAACTGGTCGGATCTCGCTGTTGCCCCTTTTAAATGAACGAGAGTAATTACTCTAATTTGGCTGTTGTGGATAGAAATGTCATTTTGGTACGGCGTACCCATTTACTACTTTATGTCATGCTGTAAAATCCCATCCAAAATGTCATACGGAAAGTGACGAAATAAATCGCCAAGGAAAGGTCCTAATTCAAATTCGCTTGGATACTTTCATGACTAAGATATTCACCATTGCAAAATCTACACTTCTTGTTGGTTCTGCTCTTCTTGCGGCAAACGTACACGCTGCTGGCTTCCAAATTGTAGAGCACTCTGCCTCCGGTCTAGGCCGCGCATTCGCTGGCGAGGCTGCTATCGCTGATAACGCTGCAACTCTTGCGCGTAACCCTGCTTCTCTTAGCATGCTTGAAACTGCTAATTTCACTGGTGGTATTTCTTATATTGACCCTGATGTACAGGTTCAGTTTATGGA
>NZ_JAKJSW010000315.1:0-3535 GCF_050337375.1 Vibrio makurazakiensis
TTTAATCACAGGGGGTTAGTATCCTTCCTTCGCGGCTTTCATCGGCAAGTTCCTATATTGCTACTAGGATCATCCATTTATGGTTCAGTATAGCTACGCTAAAAAGTAATTCACAGTATCAATTTTGAATTGAGAATCAGATTTTGAAACACAAAAAAGCCCGCTAATTTCTTAGCGGGCGTTTCAATGGTGGAAACAGGAATGATTTACAAAACTAACTAGCAGTACTGGTGAGTCATTCTATTGAGTCACTGCTAAGTATAAGAGTGCGAATTTCCTCTATGACAAAGGTGAGCTTCATAATATGGCGTTAACCCTATTACTATTTCTCTGCGCTCACATGCGCTACAGCATCTCGAACTAGAGCACCTAATTCATCCCACTTACCTTCATCCATCAGTTTAGTCGGAACCATCCAAGTACCGCCACACGCTAATACTGATGATAAAGATAAATACTCATCCACATTCTTCAGACTCACACCACCAGTTGGCATAAAGTTCACTGGATAAACGGCTGTTAGTGCCTTTAGCATACCAACGCCACCAGAGGCCTCTGCAGGAAAGAATTTTAGTGTGCGTAATCCCATTTCCATCGCTTGCTCCACTAGGCTTGGGTTGTTGACACCAGGAACAATCGCGACACCTTTATCAATACAATATTGTACGGTGCGGGGGTTGAAACCAGGGCTTACGATGAAATCTACGCCCGCTTCGATAGAGGCATCAACCTGCTCATTAGTCAGTACCGTCCCAGAACCAATTAACATATCAGGGAATTCTTTACGCATTATGCGTATCGCCTCAATAGCACATTCCGTACGAAGGGTAATTTCGGCACAGGGCATACCATTTTCAACCAGTGCACGACCTAGAGGAATTGCATCTTCAACTTTGTTGATTGCAATAACAGGAATAACTTTTAGGTTTGCTAAATGTTCATTTAACGTAGTCATTAGGACTCTCTCTTCGTTGAATAGGTTATAAATACAAATCTGGCATTGCATGTCTTGGGATGATTGCGCCTTTATGTTGAATGACGGTGCTGGCTACAATGTGCCCAGCTTCCGCTGATTGTGTTGCACTGCCGCCACAAAGGCGCTTAGCGAGGAAGCCTGCGCTGAATGAATCCCCTGCAGCTGTGGTATCCACCACGTTTTTGACCTTATTCGCAGCAACTGAAGAACGAGTTTCACCGCCATAAACAAGGCAATCTTTACTGCCTCGTTTAACGATAATTTCAGAAACACCAGCACCTTTTGTTCGTGCGATACATTGCTCAACATCCCCATCACCGTATAAGGCTTCTTCATCATCAAAGGTAAGCAAGGCTGTGTCGGTGTAAGACAGCATCTTTAAATACACTTTCTGTGCTTCACTACTGTCCTGCCATAACTTGGGACGATAGTTGTTATCGAAGAAAACTTGACCAGCAAAACTACCCAAAAGCTCAAATAGCATTTCTCGGCTGTTCTCGGTCAAAATAGCGAGCGTAATACCGCTAAGGTAAATCGCATCAAATTGCTCTAGTTTAGCTAACATTTCATGCGCGTAATCTTGATCAAACATGAACTTTGCAGACGCCTCATTACGCCAATAATAGAAGCTACGCTCACCCGTTGAATCGGTTTCAATGTGATAGATTCCCGGCTGCTTGCCCGGAATTTGATGAATCAGAGAAGTATCAACCCCCTCCTCTTCCCAAGCGTCTAGCATTGCTTGACTGTAAGGGTCTTCACCCAATGCCGTCACATAGGTGGTTTCGATATCCTGAGCTTTGCACAGGCGAGAGAGATAAAGCGCTGTATTTAGCGTGTCTCCGCCGAATGACTGCTGCAGCGCCCCATTTTTATGCTGTAGCTCAACCATGCATTCGCCAATAATGGCTATTTTTGTTTTTTTCATCTTTAGCCTCAGCAGCGCTGGGAAATTAAATGGTCATCAATAGTTGTGTACGAATGGTAGATCAGCCCGAAGATCACCTAATCGGGCTGAATCCGACTGTTAGCACACGAGTTATTGGTCTAGCTAACTAGCGATTTATTTGCCAGCTTGCTGCGCCTGCAAGTTATCCCATGCACCAAGGATGTACATAATCCCAAGAGCTCGGTCATATAAACCGTAACCAGGACGAGCCCATTTTTCTTCACCCCAAATATGACGACCATGATCTGGTCGTACATAACCTTGATAACCGTGCTTATGAAGCGTTTGGATGACTTTAATCGTATCGACGGAGCCATCACACGCTCGATGAGAGGACTCGATAAAGTCACCGTTCTCAAATCTTTTGACATTACGTATATGTATAAAATGAATTCGCTCATGAACTTCATCGATAATATCTGGAATATCGTTATTGCTCGAACCAAGTGATCCGGTACATAAACTTAAGCCGTTAWATGGGCTATCGACCAAGTTTAAAAACCTTAGAATATTCTCTTTATTAATAATAATTCTAGGTAACCCAAAGATAGGGAATGCGGGGTCATCAGGGTGGATCCCCATTTTAATATCGTATTCTTCACAAACAGGGATAACTTTTTCTAAGAAATACTGAAGATTGCCCCAAAGGTCTTCAGCTGTAAAACCTTTGTACTTCTCAAACGTTTCTTTTAATTGGGAAAGTCGTTCTGGTTCCCACCCTGGCATTGTTACAGATACGTTCTTTGATAATTTTTCGATAAGCTCAATAGGCTCAATGTCACTGATTTTACTCTTTTCGAAAAACAGAGCGTTAGAACCGTCTTCCAATTCTTTATACAGCTCGGTTCTGGTCCAATCAAACACAGGCATAAAGTTATAGCAGACAACTTTCACCCCAACTTTGGCTAGTCTTTTTAAGGTTTCAATATAGTTATCAATATACTTATCTCTTGACGGAAGACCGAGTTTAATGTCTTCATGAACATTAACACTTTCAACGACATCAATATGAAAACCTGCGTTCTCTATTATTTCTTTTTCGGCGAGAATACGCTCTTCACTCCAAACCTCTCCAGCAGGCATGTCATGTAATGACCAAACAATGCCTTCTACACCCGGAATCTGTTTAATAAAAGGTAAACTTACCTCATCATTCCCCTCGCCATACCAACGAAATGACATCTTCATATTTATCTCCCAAAAAGTTTTTAATTATTTAATAAATCGGACGAATAAAAGTTTAGAGTCTTGATGCAATATTAATTGAGATAATATCGATTCAACTCTATAGACATAATCCATATGCCCATCCAATAAATATTTTTATTACAGAAACGTACCAACCTAGTTATTCGATAACGAGCAACTATTTACCAAAGTTAAATGAGCTTTTATTTATATCTAGTTTGCGAGGAACTCTGACAAATCAGCGGGTTTCTCACACCTAATTTGTTCCATCACTTGAGTCAGTTGCTGCATTAACACTTCGATTGCATGCTCTCCACCGTCCTTACCCAATGACGACACGGCGTACATAAAAAAGCGCCCCAAAAATGCAAATTGGGCACCGGATGCTAAGGAAGTGGCAATATCCACTCCCGATCGGATAC